>DATDYB010000001.1:0-10353 GCA_036517115.1 Minisyncoccota bacterium
CTTTCCGTGTCGACCATCCTTTGCGGACGAGGAGCTGAGCAGCCTCCTTTCTGATGCGAGGCATGTGGGGATTTTTGGTGTATGGCATATATCGACCATCCTAAATCATTAGGTGATGCCAAGCTATTGAACCATTACGAGGCGATTGACATTATATTTATAATGTGATATACTTAAATCAGAGTAAATTTACAATCAACTAAAACAACAAAAAAGGATCAAGAAATTATGAGTACTGCAAGTGTACAAGCCTCTACCTCTGAAAAACCTGTCCGCGACTTCGACGAAATAATGGCCGAGCTCAGAGCGTTTTCAGAGACGGTCGTAGCGAAGTCAAAACATGCAACTGGTGATCCTCTGCCAGATGAATTCGAGTGTGTCATGTACGGGATCATGCAAGATCCATATAACCCCCTTAAGTTCATTCGTGAGTATCACATTCTCAGGAGCGTTACAAACCCTCAGGAGTTCTTTCACAACATTTGCCAAAGTCGTTGTGCAGAGCTCGATCTCAAAACCGGTCGTTGGGTTATCATGATCGGCGACTGTTAGTCGGGAGAAATTAGGTCAATGGCGCATACGAAAGTATGCGCCATTTATAATATCTGTCGAGCCAGCAACAAAGCTTAATATCTAAGAATAATATTGTTAACTATTACAGGAACAATTGGTATATCACCTTTTGTGGGCGTAGCTTCGATGGCGCGCACCACATCCATGCCCTTTGTTACTTTGGCAAAGACCGTGTGTTTGCCGTCGAGCCAAGAAGTGGCTTTAGCTGTCACCACGAAGAACTGACTGCCGTTGGTGTCAGGGCCGCGGTTTGCCATGGCGACAACTCCTTCGACGATTTTTTCATCATTGATCTCATCTTTAAAGTCGTAGCCCGGGCCGCCGGTTCCATAGAGTCCTGTGTTGTCCCCTTTGCTTAAAGGATCACCGCCTTGAATCATAAAATTTTTGATAACACGGTGGAATTTGGTGTCATTATAGAACTTTTGTTCAGAAAGTTTTATAAAATTGCGGACGGTGAGCGGCGCCTTGCTGGGAATAAAGGTAATTTCAAAAGTACCTTTATTAGTTTCGATGGTGGCGCCGGCGTACTGGGTGCTTGTTGATTTAGCACTCCCTACTTCGAGGTTGCTTTCAATGCTTTTTGCTTTAGTCATAAAATACGTAAGTCCGATAATAAAAATAATCGCACCAATAGTCGCTAAACCCCACCTAGATGTTATAAAATCTTTCATGATCCTTATGTTCGGTTAAAGCCTTTGATGATTGCCTTTACCTTGGCTCCACCTCGACGGATGAGATCAATGCGTTTTGTTTTAACCGATTTAAGCTCGCGCTGCACTTCCTGACGGACATCATCAATTGCTGTGTATAGATCATCACGTTCGGTGCGTGCATAGAGATCTTTTCCTTTAATGTGGAGATTGATTTCAGCGAAAAAAATATCTCCATGCTTGTGGTGGTTGGTGGTTTTGCCAAGCTCAACAGCCATATGGACGCTTTCATCCGCAGGGTCAATAAATTTTTTAAAAGTATCGAACTTCTTTGATGCGTACTCTTCGATGGCTGTCGTCAACACCATATTTGTTGCTTTGATTGAGATGTTCATGCCTATAGTATAACTCATGAGGTAGTGCATTGCCATAGAAATCCGTGGTAAGAAAACGCATCACCATCTGTCTTAGATAGTGAAGGAGCGTCGTATCTTCACATGAACATTAATTTATATAATGTATGACCAAAAGAATCTTTCTGCCCATGGGCGTTATGATGATGGTCGGTATGGGTATGTTTGTACATTCTGTGGTAGTAGGGGCCGCGACGAGTGGCACTATCTACTACGAAACTGGCGTTATCTCCGAGATGTCAGATTCCAAAGGATTAACAGATGGTACGCGCGAAGTTCCAGCAGAGAATGAGGGTTCGGTGTTGGGAGCTTCCGATAGTAATGATCCTAGAGGCCTCCCTGGAGGTAACGCTTTCATTCTGCTGGCGATTCTTATCGGAGGATTAGTGTTCGGTATCATCCTCGCTGCAGTGGGAGAACGTCGAGGGGCACAATTTTAGGTTTCATTAAAAAACCTGTTCCGTAGAACAGGTGTGTCTCCTGACGTATCACTTACCCAGCTAACATCTTCGGGTGCATCAGTGAGGACCGCACTGCGTTCATCACCTCGTTCCAGCTCTGGTGTATGTGAACCTGGAGCAAGAAATCCTTATAGCGCTCCAAGTCTTCATCTTTGGGACAGAGAGCGAATTTCTCCACGCGCGGTCCTAGGTGGTAGAGCACCTCGATACGATTATCGATGAAGTGAGTAACACCGAGTTCGTCGCAGATCGGCGCTTTTTCATGTCGTTCGCGGCAAAAGCGAATATTTCCCTTAGGCATCCTGGTGCGCTCCCAGAAGTCGCATGTGTCGAGCCATTCGAGAATTTTCGGTTCTGAACGCACGGTGACTTTCGAGATGATCATCATATTGTCGCCAAAACTGTCGTGGAGTACGCGTATCGCTTCGATAGCTCCGTCGAGTGCTGGTCTCGTGAGGTAGAACGGATCTTCCGATAGTTTTAGGTGCGTTTCTTTGCAGATGGTTCCTCCCCAATCAATACCTATATATTTTTTCATAATGTTCTGTATCTTTGCTCTAGAATACTATATGTTTGTAAGAAACGTAGCAACCACAGTCCCTATATGCAGTGGTTTGCCATACTTTCGGATAAAAGCTATATTAACAAAAACTCTTTTACTCAAGAAGTTATGATAGACAAAAATATTCTACTCATCGATAAGCCGAAAGGCATTACATCCTTTGACTGCATACGAATATTACGAAAGAAGCTGGGGATACGAAAAATGGGTCACGCTGGCACACTCGACCCTCTTGCCACCGGCCTTATGATCATCGCTCTTAATGAGGGGACAAAAAAACTGAATGAATTTCTCAAGTTACCTAAACGGTACGTCGCTGAAATTCTTTTTGGGATTACGACTGATACGGGCGACGTGACAGGCAAAGTTCTAGATAAATTTCCAATTAACCTTAAGGATAATAATCAAATCCTAGAATTTTCAAACAGAATACAAGAAACATTAACAACCATGACTGGGAAAATTGAGCTTCCTGTGCCGGCATATTCTGCGATTAAACAGGGCGGCGAAGCGCTCTATAAGAAAGCTCGACGAGGAGAACATATTGAGTTGCCGGTGAAAACCATGGAAATAACATCAGCGACGTTTTTAGGTTTTTTACATAATGATGACGGTTGGTGTACATCGGTAGAATTTGAAGTTGGAAGCGGTACATACATCCGGAGCGTTGCACAAGAGCTGGGTAGACGGCTTGGCACGTTCGCTACACTCAAAAATTTACGCAGAACAACAATTGGAAATTTCTCTGTTGATCAAGCTGAAAAAATTTAAGTCGTCATCTCGACGCCCTCACTAAGTCATGAAATTCAGGATGGTATAATTATTTTATGAATGAAGATGAATTTAAGAAAAAGTTAACACCTGAACAGTACAGAGTACTTCGAGAGAAAGGCACTGAGGCGCCCTTCACCGGAAAATATGTTCACGAGAAAAAAGACGGAGTCTATCGATGTGCTGCTTGCGGTAATCCCCTTTTCTCTTCTGATACTAAATTCGATTCTGGCACCGGTTGGCCCTCGTTTGATGACGCGCTTCCAGGAGCAGTAAAATTCGTGCATGACGAATCACACGGCATGTCTCGTACCGAAGTCGTGTGCGCCACATGCGACTCTCACCTTGGTCATATGTTCGATGATGGGCCTACCACAACAGGTAAGCGCTATTGCTTGAATTCAGTGTGTCTCGAACTTGAGGAGAAAAAAGAAAATTAAAAAAACCGAACTAATTCGGTTGTTTGTTTTTCTGTCTATATTTCCTGCGATGTTGTTGCACACCTTCTTCCAAAGAACACAACCCCATTTCTTTTCGCCTTTCATCTACACTGCCAACATATTCGATCGGCCGAGGTTCCATGATGCCGTCAGGTCTATCATGAAATTGAGTTCCATAGAGTTGTGGTAGAGCGCTGTTTACTCTTACTCTATCTTCCAGATAGGCGATGTCTCGCAACTCTACTTCCCCTGGCGAGGCATCCCTCATAAGCTTGAGACAGTATTTTTGAAACTCAACTGCGTGGTCGGCGTGTTGAACCAAAATCCATGCAGCCTTCGCTCCAGTCCGACCAACTTTTGATATAGTAGGCCATCCTATCCGGCTGACGATGCTCTCCATTTCTTGGGTATGCTCTCTGTCGAGTCCTTCTAACCAATAGCTTGGATCACTAAGGTTTTTCAGACGCATAGCCTGATCTCGGGTCTCCATCCTTAGGAGTTCCCTGGCAATACCTGGGTATTCAATTTTTTTCATAGTCCTCCTCTAATTCACTTTATAACATTCCTTACAAGCAATGTCAAATTAACGATTAGATGGAGTCCCTCTTGATCGTTGGGGCAGAGGAACTGTTTTTGATATCAAACCTGATCCGGCCGATGACTTGCCCGCGTTCGGTAATGACGTCCACTCGCCATGTTCCAGGGAAAACATTTTCTTTTAAGGAATACCCACGGTAACCTTTTTCACTGCCACCAGTAATTGGATATGAGATGGTAGTTACTGGTACCCATCTCCCCTTGTCTTCATCTAAGTATGACCAACGGTGAAGTATGGTGGTGTTAAGACGAGTGGGAGCAAATACGGAGCTCAATACATAGACCGCTTCTGTACCAGTACGATGAAAGTTGCTGCTCATTTTCTTCCATGGTGCATACCATGGAGCTGGTTCAAACTCTACATGATATTTCCCCTCTTCCCATGCCACATAATGATAAACACCAATATCCTTAATCGACAGCGGTAAGGGCGGTATAAGGTTTGCGAAGTACAGAAGGTTAAAGAGAATAAAGAGCCCTGTGATGCTTCCGCCGATATATTTTTTGCCTGTTTCGAAGCGTGACGGTGCTGTTTTTTTGACTGCCATGATGACGAGGATGGTGAGCACAAGACTTACTACACCACTCAGGATGAACATATCTGCACCGATATGGCCGGCAAGCACCGGAATAAGAAATGTCGTATACGAAAGCAGAGCAAGAAAAAGAACTGAAAGTTGGAACGGCAATCGAGAATAACGATGTTTGAATACCTCACTACCGATGAATAAGAGCACCAGGAATAAAAGAAATGGCCAGCTGGCGACCAAGGAAGCGCTTCTTGAATACAGAATAAGAAAACCGCTGAAAAGTCCGCCAAAGGTGAATTGAATAATTAAGGGTAGCCATGGGGTTACTTTGCCCGTGAGCTTACCCGACCGTTCTCCGTCCTTAGCTTGGTAAAGAATAATACTTGCGCAGGCGACCGTAAGGTAGGACAAAAAAATTAGGTGATTGGAAAGTGCGTCGACTCGGGTGAGCGTAAAATTGTCCAGAATAAAGCCCGCGAGGAACGCGAGGGGCGACAGATGGCGTTCGTGTTTCTTGAAAAAGATTTTGATAGTCGCTACGTTCATGGTGATAGAGATTAGTATATCATTGCAAGCACGGCATGGCGTATAAGCGCATACTGAATATAGACGTAAAAAAACCTCTCATACTGAGAGGTGTATCGTTCTTAATGAGTGCCCATTTCGTTGGCGCAATTCTCACACTTAAAGATGAATCCGTGACGTTTGGTGGTGTGTCCACATTGGTTGCAGTCAGGCGTCTCTTCACGAAGTGGCGCTTGTACAGGACTCCGGTACTCGAATAGCACAGCTAATGCTGTCTCCGCTTTCGATAGTGCAAGAATTTTTTTAGCAACGTCAGGATGGCAATTAGGGCCACGTTCAGCCCATCCGGTAGACTTCTCCTCATGTACAACAACCCTGGTGGGCCCTCCATGTTTGGTGACAAGAAGAATGATGTATCGTCTCGACTCGTCTCGTTCAGTACCATGGAACCTGTTGTACTGCCTTTCCTTGTCTTCAACTAATGCCAATACGAAAGCTTTGATTGATAGGCCTCCTTTTTGGAGTACAGTTTCTAAAGTATCTTCTCTGCTGAAACCGTTGAGAGGCTTTATCTGACTCATGTAGATCTTGAAGCTTTCAGATTTTTCGAGTCTGGTAAATACTTTAGGGATGTTTGCTACGGCGGCTTCAAGCTTTACTTGCTCTCGCCGCGCTCGGGCGGCCGAAAGTTTCTGTCGATGGTTTTCCTTGCGCTGTTTTTCCTCAAAGAGTCTAACTGCTCTATCAAAGAGTGAATCAGCGGGGCCTTTTTTCTTTTTCTTTACATTGACTATTGTACCTTCGAGCATAATGTTCCTTTCTGTTCTGTGCCTAAGTATCTATATTTATAAAATGATGTCAACCCAGTTAGTGGTCATTAATTGGCGTTGAAAAGCTTGATCAGATACTGGTCGATATCCCTCTGGTCGATGTCATAAAAGTATTGACCGCTATCATGAAGTTTGGTTGCAAGCTCAATACCGACAAAGCGCCAATGCCACGGTTCGAACTGGTAATATTTATTTTGTTTTGGATATGAAAGAATGAAGCCGTGTTGGTGCGCATGTTCCTGGAGCCATGCAAATGCCGGTGATTTTTCAAAATTGTTAAATGGCGTGGTTGAAGAAGCGGTAAAATCAACGGCGGTGCCAAGCTGGTGTTCCGAGTACCCTTGCTCCGCTGAGAATTGATTGGCGGTTCCCGCTCCGTAGGTTACCCGGTAGTTCGACTTTAAAGAGGCTTGGGTACCAAACGAGCGATAACCTGAAACAATTTCGAGAGGCGCGCTTGATGCGAGTGCTGCGGAAAGCAGATTGGATAGGTACGGAAGTACTTTTACATGAACTTGTATTGCCTTGTTTTTAACATATAAATATTCATACGGAATCTCTGATAGTCCTTCGGGTACATAGTTCTCATTGAGAAAGTATACTTTTGAATATTTTTTCAAAAGCTCTGGATCAGTCTGAGTGAGTTTTTCAAGGTTAGTGATGATATGCTTGTTCCCTCTAACTTCTTCTTCGTAGTAATTCAAACGATTTTTTGTACCATCAAGATCTTCTGAAAGACGAGCGTTTTCTTCTTCTGTACGTAGCAACTCCTGCCGTGTGTTATCGAGAGACTCAGTAAGCTCCTTAACATTATTTCCAAGATCTATTGCTTTCTCGTGAAGCATCCATATGCGGTAGAAGGCAAACCCAAGAAGCGCTACGATGAGAAGGCCTCCGGCGTAGAGTGTTCTTTTTTGTCGAGTTGATTTCACGCAGATGATTGTATCACACAGCGGTCACCTAACGCTCCAATACGTCGATAAAATCCTGTATACGATCGCTCACCAAAATACCGCGCAGTTTTAATAAACTATCTTTATGGTGATAAATACCCTTATAGGTCGTTCGCCCCGTAGCATACCCTGCTTCCCTCAGGATATTCATTTTATCGTCATCCATAGAACCATACGGTGACGCGAAATGTATCACCGGTTTCCCTAGTTCTCTTTCCAGAATTTTCTTGCTTGCGGTAACTTCTTGTGTAACTTTATCCAGGGCGAGTGTTTTAAAATACGGATGTGACTGCGTATGGGAAGCGATGGTCATACCTGCCTGGTCCATTTCTCGGAGCTGATCCCACGTGAGATATATTTTATTACCGATGGGATCCGTATAGACATAAAATGTCGCTGTCATGCGGTATTTTTTTAAAAGAGGAAACGCGTACGCATACTGATTGCGCCAGCCGTCGTCGAAGGTTAAGAACACGGGTTTTATAGTGGGTGATGTGGTACCCAGCGTGGCGTAGCGCACCAATTCGTCTGGTGAAATCGTGGTATATCCATGTTCTGCTAAATATTTGAGATGCTGCTCGAGTAGTTCAGGAGTAACATCAAACTGGTCCTGTAGGATCGACTCACCCCGTACATACGGCCTGACGTGATGGTAAATAAAAATGGGTACTTTAATCGAGCCGGGGACCGGCTTTTCTTCCGATAAATTTTGCAGGGCTTTTTCAACCGCTGCCCACTCCATGTCGAGAGAGACAAGAGAAAGCCCCTTTTGTATATTAATGTGTCCCCACGCATAGCACATTAGAGCGATCAGGATCAACATTCCGAGCGCGTATACGGGGTTTTTCATGCTCTGAAGTATACTCTACAGTGTCTAAAAACTAAAAGTGAGAAGTATAAAAAACCGATTACTTCTTCTTAATATCCTGCCAGACCCCGATGGTGTTCCCTTCGGTATCTTTAACGTACGCGTAAAAGCCCATACCCATCATTTCTTTTTTCTCCATAACGATTGTCCCTCCGGCTGCTTTAACTTTATCTAATGCAGTGTCGATGTTCTCTGTGACTACGGCTATGGTGGGACCGGTTACAGGTAGGCTTTTCCCTCGCTCGAACATTCCCCCGTTAATAAATCCTGGTTCCTTCCACATATTTTTTTCATCAACAGGACCGGTGTAGAGTCCGACGTAATTTGTGCCATCCGGCATTGGCCAGTCTTTAGTTCCCCAACCGAAGGATTGCTCGTAAAATTTCTTTGCTCGACTGATATTGTCTACGGGAATTTCAAAATGTTGTACTTTATCCATAGTTATGATGATGAATGATCTCTTAATATTTTTATTGTAGCATAGAAGAAATAGTATAAAATTTTCCATACTTCTTTTTGACAATAGTTGTCCTTTTGTGTAGTTATCTAGGTTCTTACCTTTTAAATCTTGAGCTACTACACCTATTTACTACTGTAAGATCAAATCCGGTTACGTTCTTGAGCAAAGTGTGTTCTAGACCATTTTATGTATCTATCCGTCAATATTAGGCATATAATTTAAATATGCCCAGAAACAGTACATTTTCCCCCTCGACTCCCTTCTCGATGTGTTCGGGCAATCGGTTGTTCGGTGGGGTGCTCGAGATTGAGCTAAAAAATTCGGAAGGGTAGGTCGTTTGGTAAACCCCCCGGTTTTTTAGGTACACGTTATTATAGTAATAGCACTAATACATAACAACATGAAAAAAATTAATAAAAGTGTAATGATCGCTGTATTCGCAACCTTATTTGTTCTTGGGTCGGTTGCGCCCTCTCTGGTATTCGCGGCCGACACTCCTTTCATTCATATTGTGACTGTAACCAGACACGCAGATTCTATCTCGTTCGGACCTGGCAACATCCTCTATACCTATACAGTGACCAACCCTGGCATTGTCTCTCTCAGTAATGTATCGGTTTCCGATAATGGATGTACTCCGGTACTTGGTCTTGCCGGTGATTTCAATAACAACAATCTACTCGATGCCGGTGAACGATGGATATACACCTGTCAAAGATATGTAGCGGTTCCCACCTCGAGCGTAGCGACTGCTGAAGGCAGCGCGAACGGTATGACTGCTCGTGAGCAAGTTGTCTCTACTGTCCTTCTCACGGGAACAGAGGGTTCAGTGTTGGGCGTTAGCACCTATGTTCCTAGCTTCCCTGCAGCGGGATTTGCACCGGAAAATTAAACACTCTGTCTGTCGTCAGTTAGTGCCGTGAGGCAAGAAAGTCCCCGCCTCGGCGGGGACTTTCCATCAGAGACAACCTATGCATCCACTAACCACATCACATCGGTCACTATTCATTGTTGGGTGCGCGATGATCATGCTCTCGCTCGTGATGGTCTTTTCACCAGTCTTTGATCGTCTTAGTGGTTACCATTACGTACATCCAGCTTTAATGGCTGGACGTGGGTCAGTCCTTCAGGCAGCCATACAGGAACAAACGGTTGTGGGTCTTCCTCTACGCCTCAGGATCCCGGCAATACATGTAGACGCGGTCGTCGAGCGTGTGGGTATAGCCTCAGATGGTGCAATGGATGTTCCAAAGGGACCGTTAGAGGTTGGTTGGTTTGACCTCGGACCACGGCCGGGCGAGAAAGGAAATGCCGTTATTGACGGGCACTTTGGCACCATCAAGGGAATACCGGCTGTATTTAATAATTTGTACACCTTACGTGCAGGAGACAAGATATACATTGAACATGGACAAGGGACTATCACTACGTTCGTGGTGCGGGAATTAAAAAGATTCGGACCCACCGACGATGCTGTGGACGTGTTCGTTTCGAGCGATGGAAAAGCCCATCTGAACCTCATCACCTGCGAAGGAGAATGGAATAAGATCACGAAATTGTACTCTGAGCGACTGGTAGTTTTTGCTGACGTAGAGTAGATGTGACCATTATGTGTGATGAGGTGATAAAAAATATATGGTTTTGCGGATTTTTTAGTGGCGTATAAGTTGTAACATTGCATGAGCAAGAAAAAATGCGCCGACCGGAGGTCGGCGCA
>DATDYB010000002.1:0-44080 GCA_036517115.1 Minisyncoccota bacterium
CCCCGCGCGGCCTTTGGCCGCGCGGTGTTGTGTTTGACTTGTTGTAGATAATATTGCAATTTTTTAAAGTTATGGTAATTTGAGCCTAGATGAAAACACCAATAGAAGTACGTACTGCTGTGTTTGATCGAGCTCTCAATCTTCGTTGCGAAGGGTGTCGGAAAAAGTATGCTACAGTTCGCATTGCAGTGTATCTACTTATCGATAAGGTTTCATATGTAGTATGCGAATCGAAGCATTTCTGCTGTAAGCTCTACCGGCCGGTTTTTAAAGATTTTAAAACTTCCGGCGAAGCGCTCGCTGAGTGTACACGGATCCAAGGATTCCTTAAATCTGGCGGAGACCCTGAAACTCTACGTCTCTGGAAGTTCGATGTGATGGGAAATGCAATCCAGTTTACTCCCGGACTAAATTAAATAGCGGGCCTACTTTCCGTGGTAAAACCACGGATTTTTTAATTCTATTTGACTAAACAGTGGTAAAAGAATAGTCTGTTGGCAGAACAGAAAGGATAATTATGTCAAAGAAATTTGATAACAAAAGATTTGTCGTCAAAGAATTCAACCTCCGTGATGCTGGGAATGTTGCGGTGAGCGACCATGTCCACCTCAACAGACTTTTTCGACAACTGAGTGTAGATGTGGAGAGCGTTGACCTCATCAAGGCAGAAGAGTTCGCTTTGAGTGGAAGCGTACTCTTTGTGGTCAGAGATAGCGATGATAATAGCAACATCTGTGGTATGGCGAGTCTCGTGATCGTGAAAAGAGTTGCTAAGACAGTGGGCAGGGTCGAGGATGTGGTGGTGGACGAAAAAGTCCGCGGTCACGGGCTTGGGAGAAAAATCATGGAAGTGCTCATGGCAAAAGCCCGGGAACTTAGAGTATCCCGTCTCCAACTCACCTCGAGACCAGAACGAGTCGCTGCAAACAAGCTGTATCAGTCACTCGGCTTTGTGAAGCAGGACACTAACGCTTACCAGCTCAAGCTTGGTCCAATGGTGCCATCTCAAGGAAGAATAAATTCTCGGAGTGGGGAAGATGGTGATTTTAGCTTCGAACAGCATTCGTTGGTTAAGGATCCGTATGCACCTTGTCCCGACGGAACATCTCCTTCAGAAAGATGACAGATTCTATTATCCGTGGTAATGTAAAACCACGGATTTTTTTATATATCAGTTACCAGTTGCTAGTCATTAGTTACTAGCCTAGTGACTGGCAACTAGTAACTAGCAACTTTTCCCAAATGACCTATCATATTGTAACGTTATTCCCTACGACTTTTGATTCATACCTGAGTGAATCCATTCTTAAGCGTGCCATTGAGGACAAAAAAATTGCCGTCAAATTCTATAATCCCCGCGACTTCTTGCCTAAAAAGAAAAACATGAGCTACGCGGACAGACGGGTGGATGATAAACCGTATGGGGGAGGACCGGGGATGGTTATCGAAGCGCTGCCCGTTATCAAAGCCATCGAAGTAGCTTTGAAAAAGTGTAAAGTGAAAAGTGTAAAGTCTAAAGTTAAGATTCTGTGGTTTTCACCATCCGGCAAACAATTTGATACAGTGTATGCAAAAAAGGTTGTAGAGAAATTTGATCACCTTATTCTCGTCTGCGGGCGATATGAGGGAATTGATGCGCGAGTGAAAAAAGCATTTAAGATGGAGGAAATTTCTGTGGGACCTTTTGTGCTCACGGGTGGGGAGTTACCAGCACAGATTCTCATCGATTGCATATCCCGTCAGGTGGAAGGGGTGCTCGGTAATTTCAATTCACGTGAAGAGGAACGTGTTACGAGCAGTGATGTATATACCCGCCCAGAAGTTGTCGAATACAAAGGTAAAAAACTTCGCGTGCCGAAGGTGCTTCTTTCCGGCCATCGAGCTAAAATAGAGGAGTGGAAAAAGTCACAACGTACGTAGAGGGAATATGAAATATTTTCTATATTTTTTTCTTGCCACAACAATTGCTATCGGAGCATTGTATATGGGAATGCGGGTGCCGAGTGCATCTAAGGTTTTTAATAATGAGAAAGCCACGGAAGTGACAAAGGTTGCGCCAGCGCTGAGACGAGAAGTTTCCATTATCGCTTTTGGCGATATTATGCTCGACCGTAATGTGCGAAAGCTTATGGGGGAAGAAGGGGGGATGTACCCATTTTCGAACATCACCGAACTTTTTCCCGATAACGATATTGTCTATGCCAACCTCGAAGGACCAATCACCCCCTTTCCTTCAAAGACGATTGATTTTAGAAACAAGACGCTACAATTCACCTTCGCTACAACCACAGCACCTCTTCTTAAACAAGTTGGATTTACACTACTAGGACTTGCGAACAACCATACCGATAATTTCGGTGATGCAGGTCTCACGTCAACCAAACAATTACTGATCGACAACGGCCTGGACTACTTTGGCGACCCTTCTAATGCTGTCGAACTTTCAACTATCAAAGAAGTCAATGGAATAAGTGTCGGCTTTGTGGGTTTTCATGAATTCGGCAGCAAGGAATATACAAAAGTGTTTGATGAGATTAAGCGTCTCGACTCTTTGGTGGATTTTCTCATCGTCACTCCGCATTGGGGAGTGGAATACAACACCAGCTTCACCAAACAACAACAAACCTACGCCCGTGCCTTTATTGATGCTGGCGCCGATCTAGTGCTCGGCGCGCATCCGCATGTTATCGAGCCCATAGAGATCTACAAAGACAAGGTGATTTTCTATTCGCTCGGCAATTTTATCTTTGATCAGGATTTTTCATACAACACCATGCACGGCCTCGCCGTGCATATCGCTCTGAATCCAGAAAGGGTAGAGTACTCACTTCTCCCACTTGCTCTCGCTAAAGCTCAAGCTTCGCTCACGCCACAGGCGGATTATGAAAAAATTATCGGTACACTCTCCAAAACCGCCGTGGCTTCTGTGGAGATACAAGAGGGGATTAAAACCGGTGCATTTTCCCTGCCGTTTTCGGTACAAGAGCGATAAACTTGACTAATTTGTGTAAAAATGTTACTTTCTTTTTAGAAAGGAACTAATGAGAACTGCGAGCAGAGAAGACGAAGCGATAATTCCTCGTATTAGCCCCCGACACTTCACAAAAGAAAAGGCTGCCCGAGAAATTGGTCTTACTACTGGAGAACATTTGGGAATGATCGAATTTGACGGTAGTTGGAGAGTAATCGGATGGGCCTATGCTAACGATGTGGCTCCTCGTGACATGTGCAAGTACGTCGTTCTTTTCCGACGAAGAGAAGACGGTCTCGAGGCATGGTGCCACGTAACAGACTACTCAATTGAGACTATCGCTGAAAAAGTTCGGGAAGATAAAACTAATATTGCGCCTTTGTGATCAACTATAACCGTATATCTCATGCGGTTTTTTTCTGTCTCTCTGGTCCGTCAGAGCGAGCTATCATAAAAATTTTTACCTAAATAGCTCGCATTCTCCCAATCAAGGAGCTTTTTAGAGAAATAGGTTCAGTCCCGAGTCTGTCGAGGGACCGACCGGAGGGAGTTGCCTATTTCTCGTAAAAAAAGTGACTATGATTGGTGAAGGCGAGCGTTCGGTGGTAAAAATTTTTATGATAGTGAGCGCCTTTTATCCCCACTTTTCCTTGACTTATCTCCTCTGCATCCGATTTGACAAAAAAACGTCTAACCGCTATACTCTTTTTAACTTCAAAGATTGAGTTATGACCGGCGGTGAAGGATTACAAGGCGTAAAATTGGTCCTTTAAGTATCTTGTCTACACAAGAGAGAACGCAAAGTTAGAATTAACCCTCCTTTCGGAAAGAGAAGGGGATTTTTTGCGTTTGGGTACATTATCTTTTTAATAACCACCATATATGGCGATGCTCGTGCAAAAACATTTCGGACGATACAAAAAAGCCCTAACAGAGATGCCAAACTTTGTCGAAGCTCAGAACGATTCTTTTAATTGGCTCATGGAGAGGGGGCTTGAGGAAGTCTTCAAGGAGTTTTCTCCGATCAAAGACTATTCCGGCAAGAAGTTCGAGCTTAACTTTGCAGGCTTCGAGCTGGTGATGCCAAAGTACGACGAGCACTACGCTAAGAACAACAAGCTTTCATATGAAGCGTCACTCAAGGCTACGATTAAACTCAAGAACAAATCCCTCGACTCTACTAAAGAGCAGGAAATTTTCCTCGCTGATTTTCCAGTAATGACCAACCACGGCACCTTCATCATCAACGGTGTGGAACGAGTTATCGTACCGCAGCTCGCGCGTTCGTTCGGTATTTTCTTCACTGACTCCGAAACCAAAGGTAAAAAATACTTCGGTGCGAAAATTATTCCCGCACGAGGCGTATGGATCGAAGTTGAAAGTGACGCTGACGGCTCTATCTATGTGCGCATCGATCGAAAACGTAAGTTCAGCGCAACCGCACTCCTTCGAGTGCTCGGCGCCAAAACCAACGCGGATATTTTGGCGTTCTTTAAGGGTAATGAGCTTGCAGTTACAACGATTGAAGCAACCCTTGCGAAAGACCATGCTAAGACTCCTGATGAAGCATATATTGAAATCCACAAACGCCTTCGAGACGGCGACTTGGCGAGTGCCGACAACGCCCGTGAATTTATCGACGGTATTTTCAGCGAGGAGCGCTACGACTTGAACCGTGTTGGACGTTTCCGATTCAACAAACGTTTCGGTAAGAGTATGGAACAAAAGGATTTGGAGCGAAAAACGATTTCAGCAGACGACATCGCGACCATCATTGGCCACATCGTCGATTTGAACAGCAAACCCGACTCTATGGCAGACGACATCGACCACCTTGGAAGCCGTCGTGTGCGGTATGTGGGTGAACTCCTTCAGCAGAAAATCCGCGTTGGTATGTCGCAGATGAAACGAAATATTCAGGACCGAATGTCCACGGTTGATCCTGATGTAACGCTTCCGGTACAGTTCGTCTCACCACGCCCTCTACAAGCTCGTATCAAAGAATTCTTCACCACGAACCAGCTCTCACAATTCATGCAGCAGGAAAACGTGCTCTCTGAACTCGAACACCTTCGCTTGTTCTCAGCCTTGGGACCCGGCGGTCTTACTCGTGAGCGAGCAGGCTTCGAAGTACGCGACGTGCACACCTCTCACTACGGCCGACTCTGTCCGATCCACACCCCTGAAGGTCCGAACATCGGTCTTATCCTTCACCCGTCAACGTTCGCTCGCATCAATGACTTTGGCATGATTGAAACACCCTACGCGAGAGTAAAGAACGGTAAGGTGACCGAGGAGATTGTGTATATGAACGCGCTTGAAGAAGAGAACTTCAAAATCGCGCACGCCGCGATTCCCACCGATGAGGACGGAAAAATCACCGCTTCTGAACTCGAGGTTCGCCTTAACGGCAAGCCGTCAATTGCAAAGGCACATGAAGTCGATTTGATGGACGTTTCAACCTACCAGCCGTTCTCCGTTGCGACCAACATGATCCCGTTCCTAAACCACGACGACGCAAACCGCGCGCTCATGGGTTCGAACATGCAGAAGCAAGCTACACCCTGCATCATCCCTGAGGCTCCGCTCGTTGCCACCGGCATCGAAGGCAAAGCTGCTGCAGACACAGGAAGAATCGTGCTTGCCCCTGAAGACGCTATCGTTACTCATGTTGACGCCAAGAAAGTTATTATCAAAAACAGCAAAGGCAAGGAGCGTGAATTCAACCTCGTGCACTTCCAGCGAACCAACGGCTTCACCGCCTTCCATCAGCGCCCGGTGGTCAACCTTGGAGACAAGGTTAAGAAGGGCGACGTACTCGTTGACACCTCGTCAACCGACGGCGGACAGATCGCACTCGGACAAAACGTACTCATCGCTTTCATGTCATGGCAGGGTGCAAACTACGAGGACGCCATCATCCTTTCAGAACGACTAGTTCGGGAAAGCAAGTTCACCTCGATCCATATCGAGGAATTCGTCGTGAACGTCCGCGACACCAAGCTCGGACCGGAAATTACTACCTGCGACATTCCTAACGTCGGTGAAACAAAACTTAAAAATTTGGCGGAAGACGGCGTGATCCGCGTCGGCGCAGAGGTGCGACCTGGAGATATTCTCGTTGGTAAAATCACTCCAAAGGGTGAAACACAGCTTACTCCTGAAGAACGATTACTTCGTTCTATCTTCGGAGAAAAAGCCCGCGATGTGAAAGACACCTCGAAGCGTGTGGAAGGAGGAAAGCGCGGTCGTGTCATCAGCGTCAAAGTGTTCTCACGCGAGAAAGGCGACAAACTTGAATCTGGCATTATTAAAAAAATATATATCGAGGTGGCACAGCTCCGAAGCGTGTCAGTGGGCGACAAGCTTGCGGGACGACACGGTAACAAGGGGGTTATCTCACGAATTCTTCCGATGGAAGATATGCCGTACATGGCGGACGGAACGCCTGTTGACGTGATCCTTACTCCACTCGGTGTACCGTCACGTATGAACCTCGGACAGATTCTCGAGCTTCACCTCGGACTTGCTGCGCACACTTTGAACTATCAGGCCATCGTACCTCCATTTGCAGGTGCAACAGATGCTGAAATCAAAGCTGAGCTTGTTAAAGCCGGCTTCCAGTCAGACGGAAAAATGACGCTCTATGACGGACGCACAGGTACTGCCTTCGACCAGAAAATCGCCGTGGGTTACATGTACATCCTCAAGCTGCATCACATGGTGGAAGACAAGATCCATATGCGATCAATCGGTCCGTACTCTCTCATCACCCAGCAGCCACTCGGCGGAAAGGCGCAGGGAGGAGGTCAGCGATTCGGAGAAATGGAAGTCTGGGCACTCCTCGGACACGGTGCTGCGCACACACTTCGCGAAGTGCTTACCGTTAAGTCGGACGACATCGTCGGCCGCTCACAAGCATTTGACGCTATCGTGAAGGGACAGCCTTTGAACGCGCCAAACATTCCGGCGTCATTCAATGTGCTCTTGAACAGTCTTCGAGGACTCGCACTTGATGTGGAACTAAAGAAAGAAAAAAGGTCGCCAGACAATGATAAGGAAAACATTTAAATATTTATATATTGTATATTTAAATTTAATTAACTATCTATGAAACCTATTAAATCTGACATCAACGACTTCGATATTGTATCCCTTCAGCTCGCGTCACCTGACCGCATCAAGGAGTGGTCATACGGCGAGATCACCAAGCCTGAAACTATCAACTATCGAACCCAACGAAGCGAGAAGAACGGTCTTTTCGATGAGAAAATCTTCGGTCCGGACAAAGACTATGAATGTTACTGCGGAAAATATCGCGGTATACGATACAAGGGTATTGTGTGTGAGAAGTGTGGAGTAGAAATCACCAGAAGCATCGTGCGCCGTGAACGCATGGGCCACATCGAGCTTGCAACGCCGGTTTCCCATATCTGGTTCCTTCGAAGCATGCCGTCACGAATCGGACTTATTCTCGGCATGACCACCGCTGATCTTGAAAAGGTCATCTACTTTGCTGGTTATATTGTGACGAACATTAACCAGGAGGAGAAAGACAAATTCGGCAAAGAGCTCGATGCTGAATTTAAGGCAAAAGTAAAGAATGCTAACGACGAGAAAACCAAAGAGGCGCTTAAGGAACTTTTAGTAAATGCAAGACGAGAGATCGACAGCCTTGCGCCGGGTCTTGTGCTCGACGAAGTTATGTATCACAAGTTCTCGATGAAATACGGAACGATCTTCGAGGCATCGATCGGCGCCGAAGCTATCTACGGTATTCTCAAAAATTTGGATTTGAAAAAACTCGCCGAGTTACTTGCTACCGACCTTGAAAAAGCAGGAGCGATCGACAAGGAAAAAATCAATAAGAGACTTTCCCTTATTCGTTCAATGATCGAGTCAGGTATTCGCCCGGAGTGGATGTTCCTTACGCGTATCCCTGTTATCCCACCGGCCCTTCGACCGATGGTACCTCTTGATGGCGGCCGCTATGCGACCTCGGACATCAATGACCTCTATCGACGAGTGATCAACCGAAACAACCGTCTGGTGAAGCTCAAGGAAATCAACGCTCCTGATGTTATTTTGCGTAACGAAAAGAGAATCCTCCAAGAGGCCGTAGACTCACTCATCGACAACTCGATTCGTCACGGCAACAACGTCTTCTCGTCGGTAAATCAGGCGCAGAAACGGGCACTCAAATCTCTTTCAGACAACTTGAAGGGAAAGAGGGGACTCTTCCGGCAGAACCTCCTTGGTAAGCGTGTGGACTACTCAGGCCGATCGGTGATCGTAGTAGGTCCAGACTTGAAGCTTGACCAGTGTGGTCTTCCGAAGCATATGGCACTCGAGCTTTTCCGACCATTCGTAATCTCAGGGCTCCTTAAGAAGGAACTTGCTTACAACATTCGCGGCGCTAACCGTCTGATCGACGAAAGCATCCCAGAAGTGTGGGCTATTCTTGAAGACGTGATTAAGGATAAATACGTGCTCTTGAACCGAGCACCAACCTTGCACCGCCTTGGTATCCAGGCATTCCGACCAACCCTTATCGAAGGTAACGCTATTCAGGTGCACCCCCTTGTGTGTACCGCCTTTAACGCGGACTTCGACGGTGACCAGATGGCCGTGCACGTGCCGCTTTCTCCAGAGGCTCAGCTTGAGGCGAAAGAAATCATGGCATCGAACAAAAACATTCTGAAGCCGGGAAGCGGCGATCCGACCGTGGTTTCAAAACTCCTCGATATCGTGCTCGGCTGCTATTGGATGACCAAAACAGTTGATGGTGATAAAGGTGAAGGTAAGATGTTTGCCAACCCCAACAGCGCTATTACCGCGTTCGACTTCGATCAGGTAGGATTTCGGGCGAAGATCAAAGTGCTCGGTACTGAAAATTTGAAGTACAAGGAATTTGAAGGCAAAGTGTTCGAGACAACCGTCGGTAGACTCTTCTTTAACTCCGTAGCGCTTCCAGCCGACTACCCATTCATCAACAAAGAAATCGACCGAAAGAAACTGGCGTTCATTATCGACGACCTTACCAACAAGTACGGTATTGAAAACATTCCGCCCATTCTCGACAAGATCAAAGCGTTCGGATTCAAGTACGCGACCTACTCAGGTACGACCTGGGGTATCGACGATATTCAGATTCCAAAGGGCAAGTACGAGGTTATCGACAAGGCAAAGGTACAGTCCGACCTCGTGATGCATCAGTTCAATGAAGGTCTTTTGACCGAAGATGAACGTCTCCGTAAGAATCTTGAGATCTGGCACAAGGCCAAGAACGATGTGGAGAAACTTATCCCTGCGACGCTTCACCGAATGGGTTCCGTATACGACATGGTTACATCCGGAGCTCGAGGCTCGACATCTCAGATCACTCAGATGGCTGGTATGAAGGGACTCATCACCAACACCGCGGGCGAAACTATCGAATTGCCGATCCTCTCATGTAGCAAGGAAGGTCTTACTCCTATTGAGTATTTCATTACCACACACGGTTCACGAAAAGGTCTTACCGACACAGCCCTAAACACAGCGAAGGCGGGATATCTTACCCGTAAGCTATTCGTTGTGGCGCAGGACGTTATGACCTCGGAAGAAGACTGCGGCACCAAAGAGGGTATTACGATCAAAAAAGATAGCGCCCTTGGTATCGAAGTAGTCCTCTCTAAAAACATTCGCGGAAGGATCTTAGCAGCAGATTGCTCAAAGACTGACGGACCAGTGCTCTTTAAGAAAGGGCACCTCATTACCAAAGACGACGCTTTGGCGATCGAAGAAGCCGGCGTGACTGAGGTTAACGTCCGTTCTCCACTCTCATGTAAGAGCATCAGCGGTATTTGTACAAAATGTTACGGTACCGACTTAGGTAAAAACAAACTTATTGAAATCGGCGAGGCAGTAGGAACTGTTGCTGGTCAGGCGATCGGCGAGCCAGGAACACAGCTCACCATGCGTACGTTCCACTCCGGAGGTACGGCGTCAGTAGGCGGCGACATCACACAAGGTCTCCCTCGTGTGGAAGAAATCTTCGAGAAACGCCGACCGAAAAACCCAGCACTCGTAAACGTCGTTGACGGTACTATTACTGAAGTAAAAGACCTCGGTAAAGAAAAGATTATCAAAGTACTTGCCGATGCCGAAGAGAAGGGAGGAAAAGGCAAGAAGAAAGAACTTGAGTATTCAATTAACTACAAGCGTATGCCTCTCGTTAAGGCAGGCGACAAGGTGAAAAAAGGTGACATTATTACCGACGGTTCAGCCGACATCGAAGAGGTATTCAAATATGCCGGTAAGGAGAGAGCACGTGAGTACGTCATCTCCGAGGTCTCCAAGATTTATGAATTACAGGGAGAAACTGTGTCACGAAAGCATATTGAAGTGATCGTCCGCCAGATGTTCTCTCGTAAGCGAGTCAAAGACAATGGAGGAACAACCCTCTCTGTGGGAGACATCGTCGATCCGATGATTCTTGCATCAGAAAATGAAAAAGCAACCAAGGCCGGACTCGAAGAGGCTAAAGCAGAGTCGGTGGTAATGGGTATTACTGAAGTGTCGCTATCTCGAAAGAGCTTCCTTTCTGCGGCATCATTCCAACATACTACTCGTATTCTCATCAACAGCGCTATTCGAGGCAGCGTGGACCGACTTTCAGGTCTTATGGAAAACGTGATCATCGGTCGCCTCATTCCTGCGGGAAGCGGCTTCAAAGGCAGCCCTAAGCAGAAAATGGTAGACGCACTTTCAGAAAAAAATAGGCAAGAAGCGGCAGAGTAAAAGGCATATGCCTTTTGATACGACATCGACTCGGATATCATGTCTGCATCAGCATGCAGTCACGATATCCTCGCTTGTCGTAGTAAGTTGGTGCGGGTGTAGCGACTATGTCTAACACCGTTGAACAAATAAAACAAAGATTGGGAATCGTTGATGTGGTGGAAGCGTATCTAAAATTGGAGCGTGCGGGTGGGGCCCTCAAGGCTAAGTGCCCGTTCCATAATGAAAAGACGCCCTCATTCTTCGTCTCTCCAGACCGGGGTACGTACTATTGTTTTGGCTGTGGAGCGAAGGGCGATATCTTTGAGTTCGTCGAACGGTTCGAAGGTCTCGACTTTGTCGGAGCACTCAAGGTGCTTGCCGCCAAAGCGGGTGTGGAGATCACCCGGGAAAATCCGAAAGCGAAAAGTGAAAAAGATCGCTTGTATGCCGCCATGGAAGAAGCTATGGAATTCTACAAGCGAGAGCTTGCTCGGAATTCTGAAGCGAAAAACTATCTTCTTGCTCGGGGCCTTTCCGAAAAAACCATTGGTGAATTTGAGCTTGGATACGCACCGCTTGAATGGCGCAGTGTATCGATCCATCTGAATAAAAAAGGATGGAGCGACGCGGAGCTCGTCAAAGCTGGTCTTATAAAAATGAAAGATACGGAAGGACCGTCCGGTTCTTCTCACTATGACCGGTTCCGGGGAAGGGTCATGTTTCCGCTCTTCGACACTGGAGGACGAGTGATCGCTTTTTCGGGTAGGATTCTTAACGACGACGGTAAGTCCGCAAAGTATTTGAATAGCCCGCAGACGCCTCTCTTCGATAAATCGAATGTGCTCTATGGGCTCGACAAAGCAAAAATTGAAATCCGGCGGCTTAATTTTTCGATTCTCGTCGAGGGTCAGATGGATCTCCTTATGTCGCACCAGGCTGGATTTAGAAACACAGTGGCTTCATCAGGTACGGCACTGACAGACAATCTTTCTGCTGGTGAAAACATGGTCAACAATCTCGGATTGGTCCGCAGGCTCTCAACTAATATTATCTTTGCACTCGACGGCGATCCGGCAGGCATTACTGCTGCAATAAGAGGTGCGCAGATCGCGCTGTCGCTCGGTATGGATGTAAAAATCGCTCCACTGCCTTCGGGCGTCGACCCTGCGGATTTTCTTAAAGAAAAACCGAAGGAGTGGAAAGAAGTGTTGAAGCGTTCACAGCATGTAGTTGATTTTGCTCTCGACAATGCGATTGAAGCGGCAGGAGTCGACTCGCGAAAACGGGCGAAAGAGGTGAGGGCGAAAGTTCTCCCTTTGATCGCGTCCGTGGAGGGGAAGATGGAACAAGCGCATTTTGTTTCCAAGGTTCGTGAAAAGACGGGGCTTAACGAGGAAGCGATCTGGGAAGATCTCCGGAAAGTCACGCGGAAGGAACTAGTTCCTGAAGCACCTGTTTCGGCAAAAAAAGAAATCTTTCGGAAAGATTCTATTGTACAAAGGATTTTCGCAATCTATTTCTGGCAACAGGGGATAGAGAAGCCCTCAATTGACCCTGAGGCATTGGAAGGAAAACTGATCGCTATTGTTGGTGAGGAAGAAGAGAAAAAGATACGCGCACTCTATGAGCCAGCCGCATCAGAACTCATCTTCCAGGCAGAGCTCATGTACAAGAATAGAGAGCGCTTGTCCAAGGATGCAGAGGAGTTGCTGGAGAACTTCGAAGCGGAATATGTTCGGGATGAATTTGCACAGGTGACGAGGGAACTTGGGGCGGCCGAGCGTGGCAAAGATGACGAGAAAGCTCAGGTGTTGCTCGCCCGTTGTCAGGAATTATCAAAAAGGCTTGAGAAGCTTTCAAAAAGACGGTTGTAAGAAAGAGGGGCGTGCAACGTTGTAAATTAGTGAAGAGCGTACTATCATAGTCGGTAACGCCTATAAGGTCCCTAAGATTCATAAAATAATCCACACATGAAAACAAAGACTAAAAAAACAGTAGCGAAAAAGAAGGCGAAGTTGAAGCCCGCGAAGCCTGTCAAAGCGGCAAAGAAAGCTGCTGTTAAAAAGCCGAAGGGTAAGATGCGCGAGATCGAGCAGAAGACCAATAAGCTCCTAGCCAAAGGCAAGGAGCGTGGCTTCGTCACCTACGATGAAATTCTGAAGGAATTCCCCAACATCGAGAACGATATTCTTTTCCTTGATGATTTGTATGCCAAGCTTGCACAGTCAGGGATCGATCTTTTGGAAAGCGGGGGGATTCTCGATATTGAACCAGAAGAGCCAGTAGGTAAAAAATACGCCTACGGCAAAAGCGATTCCTCGTACGACTCCATTCAGATGTATTTGAAGGAAATTGGCCAGTATCCACTGGTGTCCGCAGCTATGGAGAAGGAGCTCGCGCGGCGTATCGAGAAAGGGGATGAGGAAGCCAAGAATCTTTTAGCCCGCGCCAACTTGCGTCTCGTCGTCTCTATTGCTAAGAAATACGTAGGGCGCTCACCGGACCTTACGCTCCTCGACCTCATCCAAGAGGGAAACCTCGGTCTTTTCAAAGCGGTCGACAAATTCGACTGGACCAAAGGATACAAGTTTTCAACGTACGCGACATGGTGGATCAGACAGGCGATTACGCGTGCACTCGCCGACCAGTCTCGTACCATCCGTGTGCCTGTGCACATGGTAGAGACCATTGCTAAGTACAAACAGGTAGTTCGCCGTTTGAGCCAGGACCTCGGGCGCGAGCCGCTCGCTGAAGAAATAGCAACCGAGATGGGACTCGACGTTGATAAAATTTATAATATTGAAAAAATTGATCAGGATACCGTCTCGCTCGAAACACCTGTAGGGGATGATGGCGATGAGAAATCAATGCTTGTCGATTTCCTTTCCGACGACAAGATCCTTTCTCCGGATCAGGAGTCTTCGAGACGGATTCTCACCGATCAGGTTAAAGAAATTTTGGATGACCTTTCGATTAAAGAGCGAAGAATTTTGGAAATGCGACATGGTCTAGTAGACGGCATCACGCACACACTTGAAGAAGTGGGCAAGGAGTTCGGTGTGACCCGCGAGCGTATCCGCCAGATCGAAGCGAAGGCTCATGATAAGATCCGGGAGCATGAGAAGATCAATCGCCTGAGAAATTACTAAATAGACGTTAAACTAAAAAACCAGCGCCCCAAGGCGCTGGTTTTTTTACATATCCTTTACATCTTTAGAGTAACTCCTGCCTTTTCAGCGATCTCTTTGATCCACTGTTCATGTCTAGAAAGTTGATGCTTGATTGCCACATACTCTAATTTGCGAGCCCGTCCATTGCAACTACTAGTCCCTGAATCGATTCTCGAAGGCCGGAGACATCTTCTTTTATTTCCTGAATATCAGATTTGGTTGCTAATATAGAAACGAGTTTTTGAATATCCTGATCGGTTAACATACAAAAAGTATACCAGTACACAAATGAAAAAGCCATTCGTTTCCGAACGGCTTGTGTTCTACGTAACGTGATAATAGTGTCGCAGCTTGAGTACTTCCACCATGAGCTCAATTTCCTCGAAGAAGGGAGTGGTGGCAATGCAGAATCCTTTTTTACCGTGCGAGTACCCTTGGTGTCTGGCGCATTCAAGCAGTCTCCCGATGAGTTCGCTCCAACGCTCTCTCCCGCGCCCCTCTAGAAAGAGATTGGTTACCATCGTTTTCACCTCTTCAGCAGATAGAAGCATCTTCTTCCTTAGAAGCTTCTGGTGATCAGGATTTTTAGGGCTATACATGCACCATGAGTAGATGAGCTGGGTGTTGTAGAGGTCGCCAACGAGAGCTGACGTAGGGCGTGCTTGGAAGCGAGGAATGAAGGTCTCCCTGCACCACGCTTCATGTTGTTGAAAACCTGCTACAAGCTTCCTCGCAGCCCTCGCTCCACCTTCTCTCGCTTCTGTAAGCGACATCGGTCTTATTAGCATACTAATCCTTTCGTTTGTTTAATGAACTGTCTCTTGCTAAACAAAAATTCCGGCTTTTGTTCAGCCGGAATTTTTCTAATGCATCTAAGGTAAGAGGATTACAATAATTTCGGTTGGACAAAAACGATAAGAGACCACTTTCGAATAGTAGTCGCAGTCGTCGTATTAATCCGAATGAAATTATTGCTCATGAATATGTAGGATATATGAACGGGTGGGTTTTGTCAAAGGAAAGAAAAAACCGCATGAAATCATGCGGGATACAATTTTAACTTTTCATTTTCCTCGAACAATACCATGTCGATCTGCCAGTTTACTTACTTCTTCCGGTGTCAGAAATTCGGGTCGAAGAGGAAGTGGAGCAAGTTTCGCTTTACATGCTTTGCTATATGCTTTTCGTAATATTCGCATAGCACGCCCTGCTACCGATGTAGCATCTTTAACGCTTACCCCTAATGTTTGAAGGTCACGTTTGATCGCTGTACCGATCGCTCTAATTTTCTTTTCTGCTTGCTCATTCTTGAAGCTTACAAGTGCCTTTTTCTCTCGCATTTTCTGTCCTTTCGGTTGAATCTTGATCCGATAGTACACCAAATAGATCTTATCGACAATGATATACTTTCTTCTATGTTCGATGAACTCTACAAAAAACTGAACGCCAAGCAAAAAGAAGCGGTGGATACCATCGAGGGACCGGTGATGGTTATTGCTGGACCGGGGACAGGGAAGACCACCATTCTGACGCTTCGCATTGCAAACATACTCAAAAAAACCGACACTCCACCGTCGGGAATTTTGGCCATCACTTTTACGGAAGCGGGGGTCAAAGCCATGAGGCAGAAGCTTAAGGACGTGATCGGCGCCCGCGCCCATGAGGTAAGGATCCACACATTCCATGGTTTTGCTGCCGCTGTGATCCATGAACACAAAGATCATTTCGTGCATCTCGAGGGGGTCAAACAAATGACCGACATTGACGCGGAGAGTGCCATCCGGGATCTCTTAAAAAAGGAGTCGTTTGGTGAGCTCCGTCCCTTCGGCAACCCTGATTTTTATATCCAAAAGATCTTGGGTGCCATCCGCGACGCCAAGAAGGAAGCCTTGATGCCTTCTATGGTGAGGGAATATGCGAAGAAAGAAAGCGAACGTGTAAAAAATGATGAAAGTTCTATCTCCACTCGTGGCGCTTCCAAAGGCAAGCTCAAGGCGGAGGCTTTGAAGGCGATGGAGAAGTGCGACCGTACGATCATCTTTGCTGACGTGTATGAGGCGTATGAAGCGTGGAAACGAAAGGAGAAAATGATGGACTTTGACGATCTCCTTATCGAGCTTTTGGTTGCATTGAAAAGCGACGAGCTTCTGCTCCGACTTCTCCAGGAAAAATTTCTATATATTCTCGTCGACGAGCACCAGGATACCAACGACGCTCAGAACCTGATCGTACGGCAGATCGCGGACTTTTTTGATGCGCCTAACCTTTTTGTGGTGGGCGACGAAAAGCAGGCTGTTTACCGTTTTCAGGGCGCTTCGGTTGAAAATTTTCTCAAGTTCCAGAGTGTATGGAAGGATATGAAAATCATACAGCTCGATACGAATTACCGTTCAACCACCTCTTTGCTTGATGGTAGTTTTGCCATGATTGAAAACAATTACGCCGAGGGCGAGCACGCTCATCTTCGTATTAAGCTTCAGGCGGGAAGGGAAGAGGAGTCGAAGAAGATCGATGTTGTGGAAGCGGACAGTACTGCGGCTGCGGAAGCATATTTGGGAGAGGAGCTCCAGAGGATCACTAAAGAAGAGCCACAAGCAAGTGTGGCCATTCTTACCAAAACTAATCGTGACCTTGAGCGAGTGCTACGTTTTCTTGAAAAGAAAGGTGTCCCTGTTGCGTCAGAGAGAAACATCGATATTTTCAAACACCCCATCGGCAACCTTTTTTTTGAAATCATTGAGTTTCTCTCGGATGGTACACGAGTTGATAGTCTTTCGAAGACACTTTCCGCCGGTCTCTGGGGACTCTCCTTTGAACAATCGGTGGAATGCATTAAGAGATTACGAAGCGGCACCTTTATTGACCTAGAAAAAAATATCCCCGCTTTCCGGACACTGCAAAAAGAGATCACGAGCGACGGTGCGGTGGCCTTCATCATCCGCGCCGCGAGCATGTCAGGGTTCATCGATCGAGTGGCTCGCGACCCTAACTATGTGGAGGTATGGCGGGGGATCACGACACTCTCCGAATATATTGCCCGGGAAAAAGATATTCGCGATCCTCGTGAACTTCTGAAAGAATTGTTGGCATACCGTGCTGCCTCGGAATCACGAAGTGTTAAAGTTTCTGTAGGAACGCCAGACTTGCCGATTCGAGCTATGACAGCTCACGCAAGTAAGGGGCTCGAATTTGATTATGTCTTCATTGCCTACGCGACCGAGGAGTCGTGGGTCGGCAGATCACGCGGTGTGTATTTCGTCTTACCTCAAAGTCCTGATGAGGGCGACGACATTAAAGACGCTCGCCGACTTTTCTATGTCGCACTTACACGAGCGCGAAAACACGCAACCATTCTTTATAGCCTTTTGGAAGCGGGAGGCACTCCACTGTCGCCACTTCGTTTTATTGCTGAAATCAGTGAAACGTCAAGTACTTTCATTTCTCTGCCGGCATTGAATGAGACTCCTCTTGTCGAAGATTCTGTGACAGAGAGACCGCCACAAATGCAAAAAATCCTCGAATACGCACAGTCGGTGCTTACGCGCTCTGGGCTTTCTGTGACTGCACTCAACCACTTTTTGGAATGCCCGAATGCATTTTTGTATCAAAGTATTCTCAAAATTCCCCAGGCGCCCAATGGCAATTCGGAGAAGGGCAACGCCATGCACGAGGCCATGGCGCGAGTTTGGGGGAGCAAAGACAAGAGCGAAGGAAATATTGAACATATCATTAAAGAGAGTGTCGCCTCCTATTTCGAATCGTCGCTCCTTCCGGCGTTTGAAAAAGAGTCGGTTAAAAAAGAACTTCTAGAAAATGCTCCAATGGTTGCGAAAGCACTCGTGAGTCATTTTGCTGTTTCTGGGACAACGTCCTCTGAAAGCTGGAGCGAAAGCGAATTTGAGACGGTTTACGCAGAAAAAACAGTTCGCATTCCGATTCACGGCAAGCTCGATGCCATCGTCGATATGCCAGATGAAGTATTGGTATTTGATTATAAAACGCGGGAGGCACTTACCCCGGCTGCTATCAAAGGAGAGACGAAATCCTCCGATGGGAATTATTTCCGCCAGCTCGTATTTTACAAAATGCTCTTGGCAAACGATCATCGCTATAAGGAAAAAAGAATTACTCCGTCGCTTGTGTTTCTCTCGCCAGACAGTAAGGGTAGATGTCCCAGTGCCACGCTTCCGATAGGGGAAGAAGACCTCGAAAAGGTTCGCCAAGAAATCCACCTACTCATCGAATCTGTATGGTCAGGCCGCATTGCAAAAGAAGGCTGCAACGACCGCAACTGCGAGTGGTGTCGGCTGAAGGCAAGTTCTCTGTAATTGACACCCTTCAGGCGGGATGATAGTTTTCTTTTAGACATATAAAGAGAAAGCAATGAATGAAAATCTATATAAGCCACTCCCGCGGGCAGTTTGATTACAAGAACGGACTCTATCTGCCCCTTCGGCAGTCTAAACTTAATAGCGAGTATGAGATAATGTTTCCTCACGAAACCAGTGATGAACCGTTCGACTCGTTTCCTTTGCTCGACAGCTTAGGTCTGTTTGGGGCAGAGGTCTCCTTTCCCTCAACTGGGCTCGGTATCGAGCTTGGTCGGGCGAGTATGAAGAAGGTGCCTATCGTTTGCTTCCATATGGCGGGATGCGTTCCGGCTCGCTCTGTACGTAATGTCACTGAACACGTGTATCAGTACAGATGTA
Organism: Minisyncoccota bacterium; assembly: GCA_036517115.1. Classification (GTDB taxonomy): domain Bacteria; phylum Patescibacteriota; class Minisyncoccia; order Phycocordibacterales; family PALSA-1337; genus DATDYB01. The sequence goes on from DATDYB010000002.1 coordinate 18,615, forward strand.
CCGATGACCTTATCAGGGTGCTCACCGCTCATATTGGAGTGTTTTGCAAATAACTTGCCACACCGATGATTTTAGGGTGCGGTTTTTTTATGCTCATCAGAAGTGCTATGATAAATATATTAGAGTAGCATTAATATAATAACCATGGAAAATCCTAATTCGAAAAATACAGTCGTTTGGGTCATCGTCATCATCGTTATCCTCGTGCTGGGAACCTGGTTTGTGGTGCGCTATAACCGCAATAAGACAGTGGCACCTAGCACTGAAACGGAGACAACCTTGGATTCGGTCCGCAACAATTTGACTGTTAAGGATCAGTTCCCTGGAGACATCGTCTTCGTCTCCGATCTCGCACTCAATCGACCTGCCTTCGTGGTTATCCATAAGGAAAACGCGGGAGCACCCGGTGCCATTATCGGCACAGCTCTTTTTGACACAGCCTCTACTACAGGTCAGGTCAAGCTTACCGAGAAAACGGTTAATGGAAAAACCTACTACGCAGTGCTCTACGGGGACAACGGTAACAAGACATTTACGGCTGGAGATGATCTTCCGCTCACAGACACCGATGGCGCGACGGTAATTATGAAAACTTTCAAGGCTACTACTGATCTAGAAGATTCTAAAGGCTAGCCGAAGCGTTAAAATAGTCCGTCTGCTTTGTTACAGAAAAAATTCGCTCCCGCGCAGTATGGTTATACAGCTTGGTCGCGAATTTTTTCTGTGCCGCGCACCCGAACCATTTCACCGCTTCTTAGTCTGCATTCTGTAGTCCCTAGATATGTTATAATCTCTGTTATGAGCCATAAAACAGGTGTAATAACGCGTTTTCCGCCGTCTCCGACGGGATTGCTACATATCGGTAGCGTACGCACGGCGCTTTTTAACTATCTCTTTGCAAAGAAAGATGATGGTAAGATGCTCTTTCGGGTGGAAGATACCGATACTCTGCGTTCAAAAAAAGAGTTTGAGGATGATATCGTACGGAGTCTTGAATGGCTCGGTCTTACCTGGGACAACAAAGAAATTGTGCGCCAATCAGAGCGCAACGACGTCTATAAAAAATATTTGAAGAAACTTATCGACGAAGGAAAAGCTTTCGTCTCAAAGGAAACACCTAAAGAACCAGGAGGTAGGGAGGAGGTGATTCGTTTCAAAAATGCTAACAAGAAAATCGCTTTTGACGATCTCATTCGAGGTACGATCGAATTTGATACGACCGAATTAGGTGATTTTATTATCGCCAAGTCTCTTGATGAACCGCTGTATCATTTAGCAGTGGTGATTGATGATTTTGAAGCAGGAGTGACTCATGTGATCCGAGGCGAAGACGGCATCTCCAACACACCTCGACAGATTCTTATCCAGGAAGCCATTGGTGCTCCACGACCTGTCTATGCGCATTTACCGCTCGTATTAGACGCACAGCGTGCCAAACTATCAAAACGCAAGCACGGGGAGAAGGTGTCGCTGCGCTACTACATTGAGCAGGGCTATTTGCCATCCGCCATTTTAAACTACATGGCGCTCTTGGGCTGGAACCCCGGCACTGACCAAGAGATTTTCACACTACCTGAGCTCATTCAAATTTTCGATATCAAGAAAGTTCATAAAGGTGGCGCGATTTTTGATGAAGAGAAACTGCGTTGGATTAATAAGGAACATTTGAAACGACTAGCTCCGGAAGCATTCAACTCACTCATCAAAGCGCGATTGCCAGAAAAATTTACTAATGACAAACGACAGCTTGAAAAGATCCTTAATCTGATTAAAGAGAGGATCACCATACTCTCAGAAATCAACGTAATGGTTGAGAGCGGAGAACTTCACTATTTTTTTGAAAAGCCTCTTGTTGTACAAGAGAAGCTTATGTGGAAAGGGGAGAGTGATGCTACAAAAACTGCTGCCCGCCTCGAGTCTATTGTTCTGCTTGTAAAGGCTATGTCAGAGGAGGTAGACTGGAACACTGAGGCTATTAAAAAAGCGATCATGCCGTTCGCCGATAAGGAGGGTAGGGGTGGTGTGTTGTGGCCGATGCGCGTAGCGCTGTCGGGCAAAGACAAATCCCCGGACCCGTTCACGCTTGCATACATGCTTGGTAAAGAAGAAACGATCTCTCGCCTCACCGAAGCGTACAATGTATTATCGAAATCAAAATAAATTTTTTGCAGCTCTCTTTTTTCTGGTAATCCTCTTTCTCCCATTTCATGCACGCACCGACACTGTTGCTGATCTCAAAAGTCGTATCAGTGAACAGTCGGCGCGTATAGAGGAGATTGACCGGATCATTAAAGAATACGAGAAACAGATCGATACAGTGGGGAAGCAGGCTAATACCCTCTCCAACACTGTTAAAACCCTGGAGCTTGAGCGCCAGAAGCTTTTGGCGAGCATACAAGCTACACAAGGGAAAATCCGGGCGACCAATCTCACTATTGAAAAACTAAGTTCTGAGATTGGCAGCAAAGAGGACCGTATCGAACGCAACAGGGCAACTATCGCGACCTCGCTTCGAAAAATTAGCGCCGGGGAAGGAGAGTCATTCATAGAGCTTTTACTTGCTCATGAGGACTTGAGTGAATTTTGGACTGAGGTGGACAACATCACCCGCTTCCAGCGGGAGATGAAGAACGTGGTGGATGACCTTGAGGATACCAAGAAGGAACTTGAGTCGGATAAGAGCGATCAGGAAAAAAGAAAAAATGATCTCGTGGTGCTTACCAAGGAGCTGGGCAGCAAGTCGCAGATTGTGGAAGCAAACAAGCAGGAGACTTCGACACTTCTGAAGCAGACAAAAAATCAGGAAGAGGGTTACAAGAAATTATTAGAGGAGAAGAAGCGTCAACACGAGGAACTCGAGAAAGAGCTTTCCGATTTGGAATCCGAGCTCCGTATTGCTGTCGATCCGAATGCCTTACCGAAAACCGGCCAAGGAGTACTTAAGTGGCCCCTCGACAAGGTGCGTATTACTCAGAATTTTGGCAATACGGCGTTCGCTACCAAGAATTCTCAGATTTATAACGGTAAGGGTCACAATGGTATCGATCTTGGGATCCCTACCGGTACTGCGGTCAAAGCGTCCCTCACGGGCACCATCGTTGAGACGGGTAACACTGACGCGGTCTATGGCTGTCTTTCATATGGCAAGTGGATCCTTATAAAGCATGCCAACGGTCTCTCGACGCTCTATGCCCATCTTTCGGTGATCGCAGTCTCTGCGGGGCAGACAGTAGTGACTGGCGACGTCATCGGCTACAGTGGCAGCACTGGTTACAGCACAGGTCCGCATCTTCATTTCACCGTCTTTGCTACGCAAGGTATGGAAGTGGTTTCACTCGTCAACAGTGTGCGATGCAAAAATGTCCGCATCCCCGTGGCAGATTATAAAGCATACTTGAATCCTTTATCATACTTGTAATTAATCCATTGCCAAAGATTTAATGGGAAGTCTGAGGGTGTTTCTAAAAATGTGGCTACGCAGGTGAGAAAGCGAACGCCTGGAGCTTTCGCAAGACTCTGAACGTTCCGTCTGCGGAATGTGAAGAGTGTACAGCTCCTGTAAGGAGGGGCCAGCCGGAGTCCTAGGAAATTTTTCACCAGAAAAATTATCCGGCCACTTTTTAGGAATACCTGAAGACTTCCTGTTTTCGAGTTTAACATTCTCCACATATTCTAAATTCAAAATTCTATATTCTCTGTTATCATAGTATCTATGCATGCAAACCCTCAAAGCGGTCTTATCAAAGCAGTAATCCTTATTGTTGTGGCACTGGTCGCCCTCAGCTACCTTGGCTTCGACATCAAACAGGTCGTTGAGTCCCCTCAGACACAAAAAAACGCGACCTACCTCAAAGACATCAGTGTTATGGTCTGGCAGAAATATTTAAAAGAACCGGCTCTATATGTCGGCAAAGCATTCATCGAGTTTATTTGGACCCCGATTGTTGAGCATGCTTTTAAGGGTAAGGCCGCAAGTGGGGGAGGATATGGTCTACAGTTGAAAGTGTAAATGAAAAGTTAAAAATTCCCGTCGGGAATTTTTTTTATTTCCCAAAACCTTTTTGAAAAAATTATTTCAGCGAAAATTTTTATGAAAAGTAGACCCTTGACACATGGAGGGGGGGTGTGGATAACTCCGCTTGCAATGTTTAGCTATTGTTCGCATAATTTAAGTTAAGCGCCCATGAAAACAATGAATAAGAGTAAAATAGCCCTTCCCCTCCACCTACAGGATTTTCTGGACTGGATCGATGTTGAGCGTGGTCTCTCTAGTAAGTCACAGGAAAACTATTCTCGTTTCCTTAAGAAGTTTTTCTCTTGGCTAGATGAAAAAAAACTTTCTTCTCTAAAACCGCATGAACTCTCCCCCGAACATATTTGGCAGTATCGTTTGTACTTGTCCCGTGAATGTCGCACTCCTAAAGGCGAACCTTTGAAGAAAAGCACCCAAAACTACTACCTCATAGCCCTTAGGATCTTTTTAAACTTTTTTGCTAATAGGGACATTGAGTCATTACCTGCAGAGAAAGTTGAGCTCGCAAGGAATAAAGAAGAACGTCAGGTACGCTTCCTTAACATTGACCAGCTTAAAAAGCTTTTTGAGGCTCCTGATACGACAACTTTTCAAGGTCTCAGGGACCGTGCACTTCTTGAGACGTTCTTCTCAACCGGCATGCGTATCTCCGAGGTTGTAAGCCTTGATGTAAATCAAATTAAGACCTCAGCGAACATCGACACCTTCGAGCTTGTGATCACTGGTAAGGGTGGACGAACACGGACAGTTTATTTTTCGAGACGTGCCCTTGATTGGCTTCAACAGTACCTGGCTAAGCGTACTGACATGGATCCTGCGCTCTTTATCCGTACCGTCAACGTATTAAACGCTACCAAAGAAACTGATTTACGCTTAAGCGCCCGTTCTATTGAAAAGACCTTCAAACGATACGTGATCATGGCTGGCGTGCCTTTAAATACGACTCCTCACGTCATGCGGCATAGCTTTGCTACCGATTTATTGAAGCAAGGGGTTGATTTAAGGGTTATACAGGACTTCCTGGGTCATAAACACATCGCAGCGACCCAAATCTACGCCCATGTGACCAGTAAGCAGTTGAAGGACATCCATAGCAGGCTCCACGGTAAAAAGGAGTAAAAAATTTATATGGCTTGGAAAAAAGCAGAACAAATTGCACATCACTACAAACTCCCCTCTTTTGAAATTTTTCTAAAAGAGATGTATTTAAAACAGCAGTTATCGACTGACGAAATCGCAAAAAGAATCTTAAAAGATACTAATGTTACGATTACACCGCGTTCTCTTCAGCGTTGGACACAAAAGCTTAATTTATCTCGTTCAAAAAGCGACGCACGGAAAATAGGTATTCTAAAAGGACGAGTAGATTATACCCCTCTCCGTAAACCCGTTAAATCCAAAGAGCTTAGAAAAGGTATTTCTTTAAAACTCCGATACGAAATCTTAACAAGGGATAATTTTAAATGTGTTTTATGTGGCACTGATGCTAAAAACAGTATACTGGTCGTAGATCATGTTGTTCCTGTTGTGCAGGGCGGTACAAACGATATTTCTAACCTCAGAATTTTATGTCAAGCATGTAATCACGGAAAAAAGATATACGAAAAGGAAAAATAAAAAACCGTCGCGTGAAGCGACGGTTACTATCAAAAAAGTTACTTAATCTCCCTATCCATTAATGCGAACGAGCTCCGGAACTTTGCATTTGATGAGCCAGGCGGAGCCTTTAGGGATTTCACGAGAATGCAGATCAGCCTTCAGTGCTCTTTGCGCATAGTGTGACGGGAACTGCTCAACGAACTCTAGATGAGTTGTAAGAATGACCACATCAACTCGAGCCTCTTCAATAAGCTTCAGTGCGTTGTCTATCTGTAATTCCTCAAGATACTCACCCTTCGGTTCAAGAACCTCTTTCTCTTCGTGAGTAACATGGAGATGGTCGCCAATAATTTTTGCTGACTCTACTGCTCGTGTGAGTCGAGAGCTGAATAATGCGACAGTCTTCCCTTTTACGAATTCTTCAAGCTTGTGAGCAATAATACACATCTGCTCCTGTCCGTGCTTAGAAAGCGGACATCCTCGAGACGACTCGTCGTATTCGCCGTGCCTGATCACAACCACCAATTCGGGAAGTTTTGGTCCCTCGTTCTTGAGTGGAAGCGGAATAGGTGATTCGACGACCGCTTCTTGAGCTGCAGGAGCCGCTGTCAAAGATTTCTGAATTCTCGGTTTTTTGGCCGTGCCGAGTGTCGTTTTCCTCGGTTTTTTAGTTGTAGCCTTTAGCATATAGTCCTTTTGTTGAGTATACCAACATCTCCTGAAACATTACCTCCCCTATTAATTTTGTCAACAAAATCTTCAGCTTGATTTTACCGATGCGTTATTCTACTATGCGGTTAGATATGCAGTATACAAAAGGACAACAATGAAAGACCAATTAAGAGCATTATCGTTAATTTCAGGCGGAGGTTCAACGCTCTGCTATGCTATCGAAAAAAGCTTGAGAGGTGAGCTTCCAGTCACCTTCCCCTGTGTCATTTCCGATAAACCGGAAGAAGGTGGCCTCGATAATGTGGTGAAGACAAATCCTTCACTGGCGGGTCACGTTTATGTCGTGCGCCGCTGTGATTACCCGGATAAGTTTGCATTCGGAGAAGCAAAACTAAAGATCGCTCGGAAATACGCCATCGACCTCATCACTCAAAACGGATGGCTTGCGTACACCCCGCCTAATGTCGTTGAGGCGTATCGCGGAAGGATTATCAACCAACATCCAGCACCGCTCGACCCCGGCTTCCCTGACTTCGGTGGCTCGAAAATGCGTGGCAAGACGGCGCAATGTGCAAGGCTCCTGTATGCCCGAGCGACTCAAAAGCCCGAGGAACTCTGGACCTGTGCCACGGTGCATCGTGTTGTTGAAAAAGTGGACGGCGGGGCAATCTTGGGCGAACGTCGCCTTGAGATTCTTCCCCACCACGACATGACCGACAAGCCGGAGCATTCACTCCCGAAAGCACTCCTGCCGCTCGAGCACGAGTTGGTAGTTGACGTCTTACGGCAGTTCGCGGAGGGCACGGTCAAAGAAATCGTACGTGAGCATCGTCTCATTTCCCCGTCTAATTTAAAGATACTTGAGGATGCCAAACGTGCCGCCATTGACGTCTTCCGTAATGGATAATTCCCTCTCACTCAAACCGCGAAGTACGCGGTTTTTTTCTTGCCGATCATTGTATATAAAAAGTGAAAACCCGATGATGAACATCGGGTTGTGAGGGGCACTATGGCCCTAATGCTTGCTACCACATACTGTAAGCAAGCGGCTGTACCTACTAACGAAGGAAATCGAAATGAGTGAACTTGTGTCTGTCTAACGCGCCTGTTTATTACGATTTGATCGGCCTTGACGCCACGCGTTATTTTCTTGAGCTTGTTTTCTGTTGTTCAGGTTCAATGCTGTACGAATCCCGTGAACACCCTCATGAGGAGGCCGACTTTTACCTGACTGGCCTGAGTTATGTGCTTTACGTGTACTACTCATTGTATTTCTCCGAAATGTCCTCATCTATCGAGAAGTTTTCTTGCGGACATTAGACAATAAACTTCTATATGAAAGAACTGCAGAGTTATCCTACCATGCTCGTGTAAATAAGCAACTCATGCAAATTTCACGCGACGCAATTCCTTTCTTCGTTCTTTAAAGTCAGGAATTGTTTGGCCGACCAAATTCCAAAATTTTTGCGAATGGTTGAATTCGCCGAGGTGACAGAGCTCGTGTACCACCAGATAGTCGGCAAGATGCGGCGGTAGAAAGACGATACGATAATTAAAATTTAAGTTTCCTTTTTTCGAGCAGCTCCCCCACCGGCTTTTTGTATTTCTGATTGAAATTTTTCCGTAGGTAAATCCATAGGTTGTATTAAAAATTTCAAGCCTCGATGTCGCTAATTCAGATGCCTGTGTTCTGTACTTTTCCAAATCCTTCCTGCTGTTTGTGGGTATCGAGAGTCCGCCTTCATGTTTCTTTTCCAGACGCGCAAGCTTCAGAAGTGCGCCCTCAATCCACCCCCTCTTCGCCTCTACAAACCGCCGCCCTTCCCTCTCTGACACACCCCTAGGCATCCGCACCTCCACCTCGCTCGATGAACGGATGACAATGGCAACTCTCCTCGCTCTGGAAGAAGTTCGGAATGTCAGGATCGAGTTCATGGAAAAAGTATAGCATCCGACACAAATAAAAAATCCCACTGCGAGAGTGGGACCAAACTTCTTCAAGGAGACGCCGTCTACCCTTTTTGTAGAAGCTCAGAAAATGCTCGAAGGTCCAGATCATCTTCCGGCTTAGGGAAGACTACCGTGGCAACCGCTTCCCCAATCTTCGCCAGCATCTCGTCGGAATATTTGTCTCCGAACCAAAGCCTGCGCAACTCCGGATATTGGAGCAGTCCAATCTCATCGGCGCCGATAAAGTTTGGACTCACCACATCCATTCCGATTTCATGGGCGTCATCGGCGTCATCCGCCAAGTCGTTGTGAATCTCATCACAATAGACGACAGCTCGTTTGACATTATCAACGCCAACGTGCGTCATCGGAGTACTGCAAATGTAGCCGGTCCAGATGACTACTTCACCTTTATCCACCTCAATGATAGCCACCGTCCGCTGATATTTCGCCCATCCTTTTTTCCGCGAGGGCGCCGGAATTCCTTGAGTAATTTCGCTCATAATTACAATTCATGCGTTATTGTTTATCTGTGTCCGCATGCCTTTCTGGCATTAGTTGTATACCCAGAGCGCCCGTCTGTCAAATCATTATTCGCGAATGTTGAACGATGCTATCTCCGGCTTCCCTGACTCATCGATGGTATAGGTGAAGTCTGCAGTGTAGGCATTGTGTCCGTCCTCATATTCCATTGTTCCCGACCCGCTATCTATTTCAATATTGGTGGCGTAGAACTTTCCTCCCACCGTTTCCTTTTGGGGCGAGAGATCAGAGATGCTGTTTCGTACATATGATTCGATATCCATATATCGCCCTGTCTGAGGCGCTGGTTTTTGTATAGACTCCCGAGCACTCATGAGTAAGCTCGCTAGAGCTAAAGCTACTATAATCCCTGTAACAGCGACTGCTATCCGTTCAATTTTTTTCATATCTTCATTATGCTACAAACTATTCGCCGTGCAAAAAATCGTCACGCTCTTTTTAAGAAAAAGTAGACTTTTGGATGTTAGCCACCAAGGTATCAAGAGAGTCTAAAATATCAGTCTCCTTGAGACGGAAGACTTGCCAGCCGAGGCTGATGAGGGCGGAGTCTTTGAAACGATCTTTCGATTTCTGTAGTTTTGAGGAGTGGGCTTTGGTGTTGTCACATTCGATGGCAATGTTGCCGTGTGTAGAGAAGATGGCGAGATCAATGCGGTAGCGTTTTCCCTCGTCGGTGACGGTGTACTCCTTGACTACATCAATCCCGAGTCGCTTTAGCCGCCGAGCTACGATAACTTCTGTTGGTGCCACACCGTAAAGTTCCAAGATGTCTTTTGCTGACCGAAGAGTTTTTAAATCCGTGAAGCCGAAAGAGATACGCCGCGGGACAATATTTCGAATCGGTTTCCCTAATTCCTCAATCTTTCCGAACGTGAACTTCATATACTCATCCTGCGCTCGCGGATGCCCATTCTCTTTCGGCAAGAGATCAATCCTTTTCGCTACTTCCCTCCCCTCAATCCGCGCATAGTAGCGAATACACTTCCCCTTCTTTCCGAAGCACGCCGGTTGATACAGGGCAATGTACTTAAACGCCCTCGTCGGCAAAAATTCCACAGGCACCCGATACCACAGTTCCTCTCTCAGTATCCTCAAATCCTTCTCACACTTCAACACCCCCACCAAAACATTTTTCTTTTTCTTCCGTCTCCCCTCACCCCTATTTCCTCGGTTAACTTTCATACATACATGACATCTACACATTCTTAAGAATGTGAGAATGTTGTTATGAAGGTATAAAATACTTTGCCGTATGGTGAAAGAGTGTGTACCACAAATCGACCTTCGTGCTCCTTATTAACCAGTCCTGCTATGACGAGCCTCCGCGTATGCTCTCCTGTAGTCTTTAGGTTACGATCAAGATTTTCAGCGATACTTTCTAAGGTGATACCAGGATTTTCGGCAATAATTTTAACTATTTCGATACGATAGTGATTGGCAACACCTTTAAAGTGTCGCTCGAGTTGCTTAGCAGTTTTCTGCTTTCGAGTTCTAGCCAACATGCTCTACAGTATACACCTGATCACCAACGACATCTACACATTCTTAAGAATGTGTAGATGTCGTTGGTGTGTTGCTAATTACTATCTGTTGTTATTCTAACGAAAGCTTACGAAAGATGGGTCATCGCTTCGATGTTGTTTCCGTCGAGATCAAGCACAAATCCGCCGTAGTAGGTGTCGCCGTATTCAGGACACTTCCCCGGTGCACCGTTGTCCTTCCCGCCTGCGGCAAGAGCGGTATCGTAAAACTTTTTGACTGTTGCAACATCAGCAACACGAAATCCAACATGCACATTTTTTGTCAGCGGATCCTCCTTCCCTTCTTGGATGATCCAAATCATTGAGGAGTCCGGCGACGAAATACTGAGCTCAGCAGAGCGAATGTGCTGCCCGACCCCAAACCCCACTCCCCCATCAAATTCCGCAACTTTCTTATACCCTATCGTCCCGAGTACTTTCTCATAGAACTCCTTGCTCTTCTTTAAATCCGAAACTCGTATTGATACATGATCTATCATAGTTTTTTGTTAGTTTATACTTTTTAGATAGTCAATAATTCGTTCTCGATCTTCATTTTCTTTGTCGCCCTTAAAATAAATTTCGATGTACATGAACTCTATTCTATCTTTATGATATGCATAAATGAGTCTCACGGATCGAGCACGAAGTGACTCGCAGTGAATACGCACTTTAACTATCGTTATCTCTTTCGCAGTATTGATGATGGTAAAATTTTTACCAATTCCTGACGGGGACGCTAAAAGAACTGGTTGAATGTCCTCGATGTCGCTCTGCAGACTCGGATATTTTCTAGAAAGTTTTTTTAAGTCTTTCCTGAACTGAGGCAATTGGTAAAATTTAGCCATGATCTTCCACTACAGATGTTTCATCCGGCCTATAAAAAACATGACGATAATTTAAGACCTCCTTTTCTCCCGCAACACGCCATGGTGTATCGATATGAGACAGGGTAGATAGTTCTTTTGCAGATTTTGAGCCGAGGCGTTCAAGCTCATCGTCGATGTGCTTCAGTTCTTGAGCAGAGAGCGATGATACATCAGGATCTCTTGTGATCAAATATTTCTTTTGATCATAATTAAAATATTTACTGTGTACCTCCACAAGACTCCCTTGTGACTCTAGCTCGCGGGTGATTTTCGCAAACGATACCGGGCTAGGACCATGAGTGTTTTTTATATATGTCGCGCCGACAAGATATTCTTGATATTTTTCGTAATAATCAAAATCTATAAAGTAAAGAAGCTTGTAAATAGCTGTTTGACCTATGTTAGGACGACTCCCGACCTTGCTTACAACATAGAGTAAAACTTGCTTAAATTTATCTACATTTTCCCTGGGAATTTCACGGACGTGAACTGTGTCTTCTATATTTTTTTCTTCACTATGCTTATCAAAAGTATCTTTTGATTCATCAAAAAGACTAGCTAACATAGCCTTCTGTTGTTCTGTTGGTTTTGTTTCCCCCTGCTCAAGCTTAATGTAGGTAGGACGAGAAATCCCCAAACTTTGTGCTACTTCCGTTTGAGACAAACCAGATAACTTACGCTTTATTTGGATCCATGTGGACATACACAAAATATATCATTATTGTAAATAATTTACAACTTTACTATGAACTGTGTAATATTGTAAATAGTAAATCAATGTCCCTCCTCACACTCACCGTATCAATCAACTAACATTCTAACACTCTGCAGAATATTAGAATGTTGTTTTTGTTTAAGTTACTCCTTTACATGAGTTACCGCTTCGATGTTGTTGCCGTCCATATCAAGCACAAATCCGCCGTAGTAGGTGTCGCCGTATTCAGGGCACTTCCCCGGTGCGCCGTTGTTCTTCCCGCCTGCTGCAAGAGCGGTGTCATAGAATTTTTTAACCGTTTCAACATCAGCAACACGAAATCCAACATGCACATTTTTTGTCAGCGGATCCTCCTTCCCTTCTTGGATGATCCAAATCATTGAGGAGTCTGGCGACGAAATACTGAGCTCAGCAGAGCGAATGTGCTGCCCGACTCCAAACCCCACTCCCTCATCAAATTCCACAATTTTCTTATACCCTATCGTCCCCAGCACTTTTTCATAAAACTCCGCACTTTTCTTCACATCCGAAACTCGTATTGATACATGGTCGATCATGGTATTTAGAATGGTTATCTATTTTTCAGTATAGCACAGCAATTTTTACAAAAATTCCTCACATTTTCTTTGTGGAAATTATTTTCAATCGAGGCAAACTATTATTGTCACACTGTTACTTAATTTAAATCGGACTTATCCCCATTTTCCCATTTTCATTTTCCAAGGCTATTCTCAATAACGGTTCCCTTGTACATAACTCTATTAGCATTTTTAATACCAGTTTTTAACCATTCAGACATGGTGTATTCCTCAAAACCAGTGATAATCTTACTTTGGCAAAATTGTGCTAGTTGCAAACCGGCATCTGTAAACATCGCATGACCAATATTGAGGTCGTTCTTTTCGGGGTTTGGAAACTCAAGAGTAGCTATCTTTGATCCGTAGGCAACAGGAACATTCTTACCAAATCCTTTTCTTACGTATCCTGAAAGTGACTCAAAACTAATTAATCCAATTGCATCTAAATGTTTTAGCGAACTAAAATTAATACCGTTATTTGTGTATATTTCGTTTTGCGAATCAAATATCAATGGTGTCGGAGTGCCGATCACCCACACAAAACCACACAATTTAGTAAACAGCACTGCGTCCTTTTTATCTAATGAAGCCATTAGATGTAGAGTACGTTTCGAATATGAGCCAGGTCTATTTGATTCACCAGCAAGAATAGATGACCATAGGTTCTGCATTTCCTGGTCGGACACGATTCGAGATTTATCGAAAAAGTCCACTAACCAATCTTTTTCGATTCCTTTTGGATTAGCACTTTCTTCAAGTTGTGGGATTGCTTTTTTTGTAATGTTTTCAATGTTTTCCTGTTTTACCGCTTCTTCTACAAAGAAACGATTTAATGCGCGTATTTGAAGTTCTGAAATTTCTATTTGAGCATTCGCTTTTATTATTTCGGCCTCTGCCTCCGCCTTGGCAACTCTTTTAATCTGATAAGGTTTGAACGCGCCTCCAACAGCATCCGAGACTTTCTCAATCAAAACTTTAGCTGGTTCAGCTAGATTTCCAAGATTAACTAGTGAATTGTTTTGATCAGCCATAAAATTTTATCTATTTCCTTTTGCCCGATTGTGCGTCCTGCACAACATCTGACAATTCTTGACAGAAGTAGCGCCACCCTTACTCCAGGCTGCTACATGGTCGGCATCCATGTCGCTCAGGTTCCAAATCTTTTCTTTATTGGCGTCATGGCCAATAGCACAAAGTGGACAATTTGATTCACCTTTTTTCTCTGCCTTTGTTGTCTGTGTCGAGTAAACAGCCTTCTTTGTTGCTTCATCAAAGACTCGGACCTCGAGTAATTTTGAGTCATTGGATCCACCGAGAATATACTCAAAAATACCTTTGCGGTTTTTAATATACGGATCACTGTAAAGTTTTCGTACCTCTTTCGATACTTTTGTGGGATCATAAGCCTTCTCGTGATACTGCTCGTACAGTCGCCCCCACTCAAGCCCACGCATTTCACTTTCTATGTCAGTAAATAAGCTAGATACCCAATCAATAACAGTATTGAAATATTTTTTCAATTCATCAATGTTTTTGTCTTTTCGATGTTTGCTCATGTAATCGCCAATATTACCTTTACTTACCCAATCAAGTGCACATTCCAAAAACTCCTGTCTGTTGGCACTACCTGACACATACGCGCTCCATTTTTGAATGTTAGCATTTTGGCTATTGCTAAACTCGGCTTTGGCGAGTGTAACAAATGGACCAGAATACACAGCATTGAGCAACTCCTGATCATTAAGCGGGACACCTGCAATATTTATTGTCTTGAACCACTCTTTTATCTGACTTTCGGTTCCTTCACATTCGTAAATGAGCAGTTTTGTTTCCAAAATCTTTGTTTGCTTATCTTTTGCCATACCACCAAAATATTGCTCCATACCATTTTCATCTTTGATGGCAAATTTGTCGGTTATAAACCGCCCGAGACTGGTAATACGCTGTTGACCGTCCAGAACCTCCAGATTGCCTTCAGAAACTTTATTGAAATAAATTAATCCTATAGGGTATCCTTTAAGGACCGATTCAATCACGGCCATTTCTCTTTTACCGCCGTCAGACGCATAGATATAGTTGCGTTGATACTCCGGCTGAATGGTGAGCTTGCCGGACAAGCCAAACAACCCTTTTCCTTCAAGTTCGTTATAGACGAACCCTTCGCAAATATCTTTAACAGTTATAGAAGTTTTAAACGCCGTTTTCATTTTGATTGTTTTTTATGTTTTATGAAAATCCTACTGAACGCTTGTATATAATACTCGTTATCAACCATATAATAAGTCATATCAACAGGTTTTGTTGAAACTTTTATAGCGCCCCCATCATTCAGTTTTGTGACGCTACTCTTCTTGCCGTCCTTATCTATTTGCTGCTGTTTGGGGTAAACCTTTGTCCTGAGATCGATACTTTTGTCATAGCCAAGAATCTCAAATTGGTCCGGATTATATTTATCCAAAAAACTTTTTGGTACACCCATTACATCACCATAATCACTCGGGATAGCATCGGTAAACGGCACCTCTATCGCATCAAAATTGTCGAATTTTTCATACGCTTTTTTGCCTTTAATTTCTTTGTGTTTGCTGTATTTCAAATTTTCTTCCATTGTCATGAGTGGCAATGGTTTATGACGTCTACCATGATCAAGATTTGTAAACCAGCAAGAATTACCAAGTCTTGTATAATTGCCAACGTAACCGAGTCGAGCTGCCTTTTGCCTGTCACTCTCTGCAATCTCTGCACCGTTTGGTACAGCGAAAACCATATCATTTCCATTTCCAGTCGCTCCTAGCCATAAATTATTGACTTTAATCAGCGGAAATATTTCTTTATAAGTAATTGCGTTCATGGTGCCAATAATCACAAACTTTTTGCCGTATTCAAAAAGCTGTTTGACATATTCACGAAACAAACTGAATGGCGGATTTGTTACCACGATGTCGGATTGCTTTAGTAATTCCACGCACTCAGGACTTTTGAAATCGCCGTCGTCTTCTAGAGGTGCCCATTCGTTGTGCTTATTTACCTTTAACTGCAAGGCGATATCCTTTAAGTTGAACTCTCCGTCACCGTCTATGTCGTTTACTTCATTTATAATGAACTTGTTAGCGGTTATCTTCGGACGACCCTTTGATTTCGCGAGAGTCTTGTCATCGCCAAACAATCCTAGTTGCGTATTTGCTACGGGTGAGGGTTTGTAACTGGTGGTGATAAGCTGTTTCAATCCAAGCTTGTTGAAATTGAGCACAAAATAGCGAAAGAAATTACTCTCAAACGGATCGTCGCAGTTGCAATATACTACCTTGCCGCGAAACACATTTGGGTTATAGTCTAAATAAGCTTCAATCTCTTTTTGAATATCACCATACTGAGTATAAAACTCGTCATTCTTTGCTTTTTTTGCGTTGGTAAGATTGCTGTTTGCCATATTCCATTGCAGTATATCACTTTCGGAGGAAAACTGAACCATACAAAAGCTGCCATTTGGCGGCTCTTATGCTCAACACTATTCTTAACTACTCGGGACTTTATTGCACGGAGGATAGAAAACAAGTCATATTCCTTCAAGGATTGATTTTAACGCAGATACCCTTGCTTTCCATTTTTTAAAATATATAATTAATGGCACGACATTGAAGTTGAATATGTTTTACAAAAAGAAACGGAAAAATCAATAAGATTATATTTACACTCTCGTTTGTGTGAATCACGGCATCAGGCAACTCGATGTCGTAGTCAGTTGAACCGTTTATTTTCGTAAACAAATTCTTCTGATGTCGTGATTCATGTAAACGAGTTTTGTTTTAGGTGGTTTTAAGTATCCTAAGCTAGCGGAAAGCTCTAAGTAAAACTCTTAAAAAAGTATGCGTTACTTTTTTAGGGGCGGTTGTGCGGTTCTAATCTGTTACCTCGACCAGCATGGTAATACGATCTGCCACCCCTTCGATAAAAGAAAACGCCCGGAATTGCAAATTCCGCAAGCGTCTTCGATATCTGCTGATATTAGTTTTAATAAAGTCTAAAAAACTTTATTAAAAGATCGCTTCTTCGAGTGACTTCGGCGATCTGGAAATGAATCACGACATTCACTTCCGAAATTCTCATCCTGACTATTGGGTGAGATTTTTTTAATTATACACTTCCTTTACTGTTTCTGCTTGTGGATTGCCAAAAAGTCAAATCAAAATGTGCACTGTCACACTAAGGGAGATATCTGTAATATCCAGGTGATTATCTACGTAGATTGTAAAAACAACCGCACTAGCCGCAGGTCGTCGTAGGAGTAGATGTTGGAGAGGAGGGTGGCCACGGGAGAGAGTGGCATGGCGCCATCGTTTTTGGAGGAGAAGGTGGTGAAGGCGGTGGAGATTTTTTTGAACTTTTTGGGGTCGGGGCGGAGGTGTTTGAGGTCGGAGTCAGCGGTGATTGTTCCCTCTTCGACAAGGGTTTCCAGATGGGAAATAATCGTACCTTCGGTGAAGCCGCGCTTTTTTGCCATCTCTTTGATTGAAAGTCGTCCGGGAAGGAGAAGGCGGGTTTGCTCGAAGGTGGAAATTTTCTTCGGCTTCTTTTCTTTCTTGCCGGAGACTTTGGAAAGGAAGGCGGTCTGCCGCGCTGTGACCTCGGGTGCCTTAAGCGCGGCGAGTTCCCCTTCCGCATCCTCGGATTGCTTTTTGAATGCTGCATCCCGCTCCAGCACCTCCTCGTGCACCTGCAGTGCCATGTCGTTGAGTCCAAGGAGTGTCAGGCCGTCGAGCGTACGCACGCGTGAGAGGGCCACGTAGCCCATGCCTTTTTCAAATGACTTGGAGAGGTCGACCTCGACGGCGTCGAGCGACATCCCCTGGCTTTTATGCACCGTGATTGCCCATGCAAGCCGCAAAGGTAGCTGGGAAATTTCTGCCTTGATCTTCCCCTCTTCCTCGATGGACCAGTTCATCGGCTTGGCCGTGATCTTTTTCCCCGCCGTCGTCTGTACCACCGGGAAGCCGTCCTCAAATCCGACGATGACACCGAGTGTGCCGTTCACGAATCCTTCTTCAAAGTTATTTTTCACAAACATCACCCGCGCATCTTTTTTAAGCGTCAGCGTCGCGGGCGCCAAGCAGCTCTTTTTTAGAAGTTCAACGAGTATGTCCCGGCCCTTGTGGGTCATGTGGAATTCCTTGGTGTCTCCCGAAATCTTGTTAAGCTCTCCGACGTTCACCATATCGACGTCGGCGTTGTGAGTGTACAAGCGTGTGGGCGCGATAGCACTGGCGGGTTTCTTGCGGTATCGCCCGCGCAGGGCCTCCAATGTTTCCTCTGAAACATTGTTGGACCGGATGTCATTCAATACCCGAAGTGCCGCATCGTCCTTGTGTCGGAATTGTTCATGGAGGTAACAGATTTTTAGATCCAGCGCTTGCCAGGCGTCGGAGTCGTAGACGAAATGCGCTTCCGGTTCCCCTTGACGTACCACCGGCGGAAGTTGAAAAAAATCTCCGCAGAAGATAACCTGCATGCCGCCGAAAGGTGCCTCGTTGCGTTTGAAAAATCGAGCCACACGTTCGATGAGGTCCAGTCGGAAATGATGGAGCATGGAGATCTCATCGATGATAAGCACATGAGTGTTCTGGAATCGGTTCCAAAGGTATTTCCGCTCCTCGAGCATCTCAAGATCACTCTCAGTTAGACTTGCTCGGATACCGATGCCTGCCCATGAATGAATAGTCACGCCGCCCATGTGGGTGGCTGCGATGCCGGTTGAGGCAGTAATACCGATCTCTACCCCACCCTTTTTTAGATAGTCGATGTATTGGTTAAGAAGGTGCGTCTTACCGCTTCCCGCCGAGCCGGTCAAAAAAACGCTATGTCCCATCTTTAAAATATCGAGCGCTTCAGTTTGCGTCATAGTGCCACCATTGTAGCAAAAAAATCTCCTGATCGTCCCTATCTCCTCCTTCTCCGTACGTTCTTGCTTGCCATGGCTGCCTTGTCTACCCAGCGAATCATCTCTTCCCTATCCTCCATGACTTCCGCGGGCAACTCAAGATATGACATCTTGATCGGCTTCCCTTTTCCTTTGTATACAAACGGCTTGCTTTCGTGCTTCTCAAAATCCGCACGGTTGATTTCGTCGACTTTGAAAAAAAGCGCGCCATCAGCGATGATGGCGAATATCACCCCGTCTTTGTAAATGCCGTACCCTCCGAACATGGGTTTCGAGCTCACACCCGCGATGCCTCCCACTAGATCTTCCATCACAAACCGATGAAATTGTTCAGTTGCTCTCATTAATTAATCATAGCAGAGTGGGTCAAGAAAATCTCGCTATGAATTTCAAGAACACCCCACTTGGAGGCAAGGCCTCCAAGTGGGGTGTTTGCGACTCCTAACATGCTTCCAACGTGATTGACAACCTTGTGTGAAAAGAATAGTTTTATGGGCAGATACGTAGAACCTCAACAACTGAATACGCATGAAAACACTGAATCATATTCACCGAAGAGTCGGCGAGTGTGAAGAGTTGTGCTTCAACATTGAAGCGCGCTCTCCCCTCACCCCCGACGAACTTTACAAACTCACCAACATCTTCCGGCAAACATTCGAGCCTGAGCTTACCGGCGAGAAGTCTTTTCTCGCTCGTGACGCCAGTAACTCGATCGTCCTGGAAATCGGCCCTCGGCTTCATGTCGAGACCCCGACCTCATCAAACATCGTGGAAATCTGCCGCTCTATCGGCCTTGAAAAAGTCGAACGGGTGGAGATTTCGCGCCGTCACGTCCTTTCCGACAAGGAGGACCCGCAGCAGTTTATCAAACAACACTGCGACCCTCTGACTCAGATGGTCTATGACAAACCGCTCTCGACCTTCCACTCGGGAAAAGTTCCCGAGCCGGTGGAGACGCTTCCCTTCCTTGAACAGGGACTGGAAGCAGGTATCGCGGTGGCAAAAAAGCAGCTTGGATCCAGTATGGACAGCGTCTATCTCGGCCATCACTTCAAGGTGATGCAAGAAATGGGACGCAGCTACACCACCGCTGAATTCATGGGTGCCAACAACCAGTGCAGCGAGCACTGCGAACATGGGTTCATGAAGTCCAAACCCACGATCGATGGTGTCGAGATGGATCGCACGTTTTTTCAGGTGGTCAAAGCGCCGCTTGAAGAGATGGGTGTAACGAACAGCCTCATCGCCTTTCACGATAACGGCAGCTGTATTAGAGGATGGGAGCACACCGCTCTTGTTCCTTGTAATCCAGGACAGCCTTCATCGTTTCAGGAATGCAGGATTGTGTACAACATTATCTGCTCAGCGGAGACGCATAATCATCCGTCGATGATCGAGCCTTTTCAGGGCGCACTCACGTGTCTTGGAGGATGGCTTCGAGATATCTTCATGGTGGGGCAAGGGTCATTCGTGACCTGTGCCTGCGCGGGCTACGCAGTCGGAAATCTCCTTATTAAGGGATACGACATTCCGGGAGAAGACAGAACACTTCCCTATTCCGATGCAATAGCCAGACCGCTTAAGATTCTGATCGAAGCGAGCAATGCTATGTCACGCTACGGCAACGAGTTCGGCGTACCGCTCACCTACGGGTTTACAGAAACCTTCGGGATGGTACTGCCGGACGGCACTCGTCGGGAATTCCTGAAGCCCATCGTCTATGGCGGCGGGCGCGGAAAGATCGACGACCGTCATGTTCACAAACAAAAACTCGAGCCGGGGATGTTGGTAGTTCGTATCGGCGGTCCCGCCTATGAAGTTGGTTTTGGTGGCGGTTCCGCATCAAGCATGCTTCAAGGCGAGAATGACGCTCTGCTTGACCTCAAGTCAGTGCAGCGCGGCAACGCTGAAGCAGAAAGCCGGCCTTGTCGGGTTGTCCGTGTCTGTATTGATATGGGCGGTGGAAATATTATTGTTTCCAACCAGGACATGGGCGCGGGAGGACTCTTCACCGCAGTCGGCGAATGCGCCGCACCCTTGGGGTGTGAGATCGATATCGCCCTGGTCACTATGGGCGATAAAAGCATGGGAGCTTTATCTCTGAGCTCATCCGAGTTTCAGGAAAGCCTCATTATCATCATCCAAGCGAAGGACCGTTCTTTGCTGGAGACTATCTGCCTTCGCGAGCGGTGTCCGTGCGATGTGCTCGGCGTCATCCGTGACGACGGGCGGTTCATCATCCGCGATTCAAGAGACGGGACCACTCCGGTGGATCTGCCGCTTGAAAAGCTACTGCATGGCCTTCCTCAAAAAACGTTCACATCGGTGCGTCTTCCGAAGCATCTCGAACCGTTTGAGATTCCGGACGAAGCATCACTACCTTCACTTATCGAGCGAGTCTTCAAGATTCCAAGCGTAGGGTCCAAAGGTTATTTGGTGCATAAGGCAGACAGAAGCGTCGGTGGCTTGGTGGTGCGGCAGCAATGCTGTGGACCACTGCAGCTTCCGGTTGCGGATGTTTCGGTGTCAGCTACGGGATTTTTCGGTATTACCGGCGACGCAGGCTCCCTTGGAGTAGCGTCAAAAGCAACGCTCATTGATCCCAAAGCCGCCGGTCGAATGGCCGCCGCAGAAGCCCTCACTAACCTCATGTGGGTACGTGTCACCTCGCTTCGAGACGTCAAAGTCCGACTCAATGAAATGTGGCCGGCAAAGCTTCCTGGTGAAGGCGCCGATATGTATGACGCGGTAGCGGCGACGTCGGATTTCCTTCGCGGAGTCGGCATTGACGGAGGCAAAGACAGCCTCTCGATGGCGGCGGAAGTGGAAGGTGAGCTCATAAAGTCGCCCGGCACTCTCGTCGTTAAAGCCTACGCTCCGGTTCCCAATATCTGGAGAGTTATTACACCCGATCTCAAGAAACCCGGAGAAAGCTCTTTAGGGTTCATTGATCTCGGTCTTGGTAAGGATCGCCTTGGCGGTTCTGCTATCGCACAGTCCTTCGGCAAGCTCGGCAACGAGTGTCCCGATGTCGATCCGCAGATGGTGAAAAACTTGTTCAAAGCCGTTCAGGAAATGATCGATGAGAAGTTGATTCTCGCTGGTCATGATCGGAGCGACGGTGGACTTATCACCACGCTCGTGGAGATGGCGCTGTCGGGAAATTGCGGCATCGAGGTGATGCTGCCGCCCGACAACGACATCAACCGCTTTCTCTTTAATGAAGAAGTTGGTGCAGTCATCGAATACCTGCCGCAGCACGCGGCACGTATTATTTCCATTCTTGGAAAATATTCAATCGAACTCATCCCAATCGGTTTGACGCTTCAGAACCTCCACGTCGTGGTGTCCACAGATGGAGTAAATATTCTCAATCTTTCCAATTTGCTCTTACGAGGGTGGTGGGAAGAGACGAGCTACCAACTCGAGTGCCTGCAAGGTAACCCTGTTACCGCAGCGCATGAATCTAACTGCCGGTTCACGCAATCAGTGCCTCGGTACTTCACTTCCTTTGTTCCGGAGAAAACGGATCAGGCGCTCGTCACCTCACTCACGCGGCCCAAAGTGGCAGTGATTCGAACGGTGGGAAGCAACAGTGACAAGGAGATGATTGCTTCACTCCATCTTGCGGGTTTCGACCCTCTTGATGTTGCGATGAGTGATCTCCTGGATCGCACGATCTCACTCGAGGGTTTCAATGGTATCGTCTTTGTAGGAGGATTCTCTCATGGAGATGTTATTGAAAGTGCGGTGGGCTGGGCAGCAACCATTAAAATGACTCATGTGTGGGAAGAAATTCTTCGCTTTAGGGCGCGGAACGACACCTTCATCTTGGGGGTATGCAATGGAGCGCAATTGGTAACACTTCTGGGGTTAGTACCCTTCGAGGGAACGCCTGAACGTGAACAGCCACGACTCATACACAACCCTTCGCGGAAGTTTGAGTCACGCTGGTCGATGGTGCATATCATGGGCGGGTCTGTCTTTTTCAAAGGCATGGAAGGCTCGCGCTTGGGCATCTGGTCTTCGCATGGAGAAGGACAGTTCTACTTCCCACGCAAAGATATGTTTGAGCGGGTGCTCGAAATGGGACTTGCTTCGGTGCTCTACTGCAACCATCTGGGTGTTCCTACGGAAGAATATCCATTCTGTCCAAACGGATCGCCCTTCGGTATCGCAGCCCTGTCATCGGAAGATGGCCGGTGTTTGGCGATCATGCCCCACCCCGAGCGATCTGCGGCCGGCCTATGGCAATGGCCGTGGTATCCGGAAGGATGGGATAGTCTCAACGCTTCCCCTTGGCTTCGAATGTTTCAAAACGCTCGAGCCTGGTGCATGGAAGCAGTGTAACATCACGCCGGCTGAAATATTCAGCCGGCTTTTATTTTTTTAGTTGCTAGTTTCCAGTTGCTAGTAACTAGCAACTACGCGACTTACTCACTTGCCTTTTCTTCCCTCTGTGCGCTAGGATGCCCTCTAGAACTGAACATTTAACAGAAAGGTAATCTATGCACGAACGGTATGAAAGTCAGAGGATCAAAGCAATTTTTTCCACGGAAAATAAACTGAATCTGTGGCAGAAAGTTGAGATTGTGGTGGTGGAAGCCCGCGAAGTCCTGGGCTCGGTGAGTCGCGGTATTGCGGAGCGGATGCGAAGTATCCTCACCAGCATTCCAATCGACATTGCCTGGTGGAAGGCCGAAGATAAAAAAATCAAGCATGATCTCAATGCTTTCGTTAACGAGCGGGTACAGCATCTTCCGCCGAATCTCGCGCGTCATTTCCATGAGGATATGACGTCATATGACACGGAGGAGTCGGCGTTTATCAAGCTTCTCGAAGCGTCAGTGCGTGAAGTTGAGGGAGGGCTGGTGTCTATCAAAATCGCTCTTGGAACTTTGGCCCGGCGACATAGATACACACTGATGCTCGGAACCACCCATGGCCAATGGGCGGAGCTTCAATCCTTCGGCAAACGAGTGCTCACCTGGTGCCAGGAACTTGAGGTTGCATGCGAAATGTTTGAGAGTGCGAAAGATAATCTTCGTGTATCTCGGTTGGCTGGAGCAATCGGTAATTACACCGGTATAACGCCAGCGCTTGAGCGTGAGGCGCTCAATATTTTGGGATTCCAGCCTTTCTATGGCTCGACCCAGATTATGCCTCGCGTGCTCTACGTGCCGCTCGCTACGGCGCTCTGCAGTATCGTGTCGGTGCTCGACAAGATCGCTGGGGATATCCGGCTTGGAGCACGAAGCGGCAATCCGATCTGCCAGGAACCGTTTGCCAAACAGCAAACAGGTTCCTCGGCAATGCCGCAGAAAAGGAATCCGATCACTTGCGAGCAGATGGCAGGTATGGCCCGTATGGCGAGAGGCTATCTCTCCATGATTGTCGAGAATATCAAAACTTGGGAGGAACGAGCAATCGAACAGTCCTGTGTGGAACGGGTGGCATGGCCGGACTTGTTCCATGTCACCTTGAACGCCCTGTCTAAAATGACGAACGTCATTGAAGGTTTGCGTGTGTACCCCGACAACATGCTTCGACAGGTTATGGATTCAAAAGGTACCTATGCCGCCGCGCTTGCCAAAGACTTCCTTCGCGAGCATGGTGAGGCGGTGGGGCTTTCTACCGACGATGCGTATCGTATCATCCAGTTGGCGGCGTTTAACGCCTTCAAACCGGATCCGTGGTCGAATCAAATGCGCGAGACGGTCCAAACTGACTTCAGTGCGGCTGATGCACTAATGTTCTCTACCATCCCAAAGTATGATTCCGTCTACAGTAACAATATCCGTGAGATCATTTTTTGTTCTCAACTGGAGGTATCCCCTGACCTCGCTGCTTCGAAGCTGGATGTTGCTCGGTGGAATGAAAGTCTTAGCAGGATTTTCGCCGGTAATCTCGAGACTACAAAAAAGTGGAGAGAATTATTTCTTCCCTCCCGTATCTTAAAGAACGAGCACGTGCTCTTCAAAGAAATCTTGGGTGAGTAATTCCCCAAACGCAAACACCGCAATCCTTTCGGATCGCGGTGTTTTTGATTTTCGTTGCTGCGAAAATCATGTCGAAAGATTTTTACAGCCAGGCTGTATAAAATTTTCGACTTATTGAGATTTTGAGTAATAGTTTACTTTTTAGCTAGTTCCCCACCGAGCTTGTTCCAGCATTTTGAGGATGATACCCAAGGGGCACTACCTGACTTGCCGTAGAGAAGCTTGGCATACTCCAAGTTACCCTCGAGCGTGTAGATGTCGATCCAGAGTTTCTTTGACTGCTCAAGGTGATACCATTCGTTGATTTGCATCACGCCGACATCGCTAGAGTTAACTCGGCCTCGGATAATTTTTCCTGCTTTATCGAGGTGTTTGAATGTTGATTCGCATCCTGCAATGTGAGCAAGCTGAGGAGTATTCTTAAAATACTCACGCACATAGCTCTCGAGAGTATGAGGTTGGTTGACCGTCTGTTCAGTTTTCACCTCTTTAGAAGTAATAGTTTCAGCTGGTTGTCCCTTAGTCGTGACTGCATTGATCATAAGGGCCAGGCTTGTTGCTAGTTCGATCATATATTTATGGTGTATATTTTCTATTTGATTCGACTGGATTGGGTAATCGTAACGTTCGTTATCCTTTTGTTAATCAAAAAGAAAAAGAGCTTGTATTGGTATTAAACCGTGCAAACTCTTTATGGGTATAATGATAGCATATTTGAAACCCAATGTCAAGGAATTCCTAACCCCCAAAACCCTACGAAACCCTTGTAAAATATGGCTATTTCTCCACACAATACTCCTTAAAATTTGGCAAAAACTCACTTCGCATGGTCAAATTTGATGCGGTACGCAATGCCCCACTTAGAGGCCTTGCCTCTAAGTGGGGCATTGCGTACCGCATCTCTGAATAATCACGTTTAATAATCAATAGCTTCGCATCACTTCAGTTAATAGTTGTATTGGCGCGCGCAGGGAAATTCCCATGTGCAGCCGTTCGTTGTTGTAATACTTGAGGTATTTCTTGAGTGCTCGGTTCAGTGTTCTCACTGTTCTT
>DATDYB010000003.1:0-23088 GCA_036517115.1 Minisyncoccota bacterium
GTTGGCGGAATAGTTGAAGTCCCACAGAATCGGAGCGTACAGATTAGTTTCGCTTCACCACGCACGCGGAGCGTGCGAATCACTCCGGTTTCTGTCCAAAATGGGTTCGCGCAAAGTTAATTAAAGAGCACCAAAAATAAACCGGCTAAACCGGTTTATTTTTGGTGCGCGGGAGAGGACTTGAACCTCCATGCCTTACGGCGCTACCTCCTAAGGGTAGTGTGTCTGCCAATTTCACCACCCGCGCATTTATATGTTACCGAGTGCGCCCACATGGATTCGAACCATGGACCCACCGCTTAAGAGGCGGTTGCTCTACCAACTGAGCTATGGGCGCATATCAAACTAAAAATTGAAAACGAAAAACGTAAAGTGTTAACGGACTTACAGAATATACCCAAAAAACCTTGAAAAGTCTAGACACACTATTCTACGCGGCCGCATAGAATAGTGTGGGTAACATGAAAGCTATTTCTTAATGGCAAGAGTTATGCCATCACGAATAGTAAGCATGACTGTTTCAACTCGATTGTCTTTGGCGACAAAATCATTAAATTCGGCGATGGCTTGATCGGTGGAAGTTTTTGGTGTGATGACGTTACCTGTGCTCCAGAGAACGTTATCAACAATAATAAGTCCTCCAGGCAGGACCTTTGGCACAACTGCATTCCAGTAATTCAGATAATTTTTCTTATCTGCGTCGATAAAAACTAGGTCGAATTCGCCAGGTAATGAGAGGATTGTCGTGAGTGCCGGGCCGAGAATAAACTTAATCTTTTTTCCGTGAGGGCTTTTAGACCAATACTTTTTTGCAAGCGCTGCTGCCTCCTCACCAATATCAAGCGTGATAAGTTCTCCATCATCGGGTAATCCTTCTGCCATAGCCAGTGCGCTATAGCCGGTGAAGGTGCCGATCTCTAGAATCCGCTTAGCGCCATAGATTTTCACGAGCATTCTGAGTAACGAACCTTCTATATGTCCCACCTGCATAACTGCGGCGTTCCCGGTCGCTCTCCGTGTTTCCTCTGCAAGCTCTTTTAAAATTTTGGATTCGGGAGTTGAGTGGAGAGAGGTATATTGCTCGTAGCATTCTGCGGTAAACTTCATTTATTACCTTCTTTAAAGCCAGTGAATGCTTTTAGAATCTCGAGTGGCACTGTGAATACCACTGTATTCGATTGGTCTGATGAAATGTCGTTGATGGACTGAAGTGTACGGAGATGTAGTGCGCCTGGGGTTGCGGAAAGTATACTCGCGGCTTCTGCCATGTTTTTCGATGCGGCGAGCTCACCTTCGGAATTGATGATAACCGCTCTTTTTTCTCTTTCTGCCTCGGCTTGCTTAGCAATGGTTCGCTCCATATTTTCTGGCAAGGAAACATCTTTGAGTTCGACATTATTGACTTTGAGTCCCCATGCATCCGTCTCCTTATCGACGATCTCTCTGATGCGGTCAGCGATCCTGTCTCGACCGGCAAGCAGTTCGTCGAGCGTTACCTCGCCAACCAGATTGCGCATCGTGGTCTGTGCATACTGAGAAATAGCGTAATAAAAATCCTCCACTTCGATGATGGCCTTTTCGGCGGATGAAACTTTGTAATAAATAACAGCGTTGACCGTAACCGATACATTGTCTCTGGTGATGGCTTTCTGGTCGGGAACATCGACAGCTTTTACTCGCATGTCTACTTTTCGATATGATTGAAAAATTGGGATAACGATCCTCCAACCTGGTTCCATAATCCCCGTGTAGCGACCCATGGTAAATTTAACTCCACGCTGATACTGATTGATTTGTCTCAAGCTTATCAAGACGAGAAATACGACAACGGCAACAATTGAATACATGGTAATAATATTAGGTAGTATAGAATAACTCTATTCTGTTTTACAAAAAATGCAACAGAGGGAGCTACCGTCTGTGCCCGGGGTGGGGCTCGAACCCACATCTCTTTCGAGACACGATTTTAAGTCGTGCGCGTAAACCAATTCCGCCACCCGGGCAATGTATAGAAGTGTAAAGCTAAAAGTGAAAAGTGTAAAATTTGAGGCCACGGGGAGAATCGGCTATTACATAGCCAGGTGCTTTTCCATCTCGGAGACTCGATAAGGAAAAGCCTTTCGATTCTCGCACGCACACAAGCAGTTGTGTGCTCTTGCTTGAGGCCACGGCGAGAATCGAACTCGCGCATAAGAGTTTTGCAGACTCTCGACTTACCACTTGTCTACGTGGCCGTACGTCAAATTTTATGCTGTATTGGAGAGATCGTCAATTTTTTGGCGGTTCTTCTCACCAAAATCAACTTCAAAACTGAATTGAGGGATTCTGCCGATGCGACTTTTTTCTTTTATGTAGTCTTTGAATTCTTCCCGTTTACGGTTAGCAAATTCAAGAGCTCCCTTTTCTTTATTTTCAGGAAACACTGTAAAAAGAATGGCGGCATATTTACCGTCGGAGGAGAGACGAACATTGGTTACCGTCAAAAGGGAAGTACGGTTTGACTCCAAGCTCAAAAATTCCGCCGCGAGGTTTTTAATTTCTTCTCTTATTTTTTCTTGTTTGTTATCCATAATACACTCACCTTTCTCTTAAAAAGAGACCGGATAATTTTTCTGGTGAAAAACTTCCTTGGACTCCGCGCCGCCGCGCTGCGTAGTCTCTTTTGTAAGAGAATGGTTCGTTTCACTCTTTATTTTGCGTCACTTCTCCACAACCCTAAACCCTTCAATCCGATCTCCGGCTGAGATTTCGAACTTTGATTCTACCATGGCGCCGAATTCAAAACCTTCTTTCACCTCACTCA
Organism: Minisyncoccota bacterium; assembly: GCA_036517115.1. Taxonomy (GTDB): domain Bacteria; phylum Patescibacteriota; class Minisyncoccia; order Phycocordibacterales; family PALSA-1337; genus DATDYB01. The sequence continues at coordinate 2,804 of DATDYB010000003.1, forward strand.
CTTTTATTTTCTTACTTTGAAGCTCCTTCACTCGCCCTTTACCGATTTCCGCTTCGCGACGGAAAATCTTCACTTCCTCGCCTGTGACGATTTCTCCCTTCTCAACCTTCCCTCCGATAACCTGCTTGTCTTTGTTTTTGCTAAAAAGTCGGATGATTTTTGCCGTACCCGTACTTTCTTCGACGGTTATTCGCGGTGTTCGATCCTTGATAACCGTCTCAAGAAACTCAGTCAATTTGTAGATGATAGTAAAAGTATGAATGGGGATCGTCAGTCGCTCCGCAATAGAAGATGCTTTTGAGTCAACAGATGTGTTGAAGCCAATGAGGAGCGAGGAGGAGTTGCCTGACGCGGCCTTTACATCGTTTTCGGAAATATCACCGATGCCGAAGTGAACCACTTTGAGCACTATTTTTTCTTGTACTATTTTTTTAATCTCATGAAGCACCGCCTCCATGCTGCCTGCCACATCACTCTTGATGATAAGGGGGATGACGACTTTTTCCTCTGCGGGAGTTTCTTCTCTGGCTTCTAGTGATTTTTCATTCTCATGTTTCACTTGTTCTGCGTACTGCTCGGCCTCTTTTTTTGAAGTGAATGATTTCCATAGAGAGCCGGCTTCAGGAATTTCACTCCAGCCGATTACAGACACGGCATTTGATATTCCGGCACTTTTAATCGGCTTGCCTAAAAAGTTGTGTATGATCCTGACGGGCGAGACCGCGCGGCCCGCCGCGATGAACATACCGGTTTCGAGAATACCTTCCTTGATAATGAGCGTCGCGCTTACTCCTTGTTTGTTATCTCGGTGACTTTCAATGACCACTCCCTCTGATGCTTTGGCACTATCAGCTTTTAGTTCAGAAACTTCTGCAAGAAGAAGGATCATGTCCAAAAGTTCGGGAACGCCTTCGCCCGACACTGCCGAGAGAGCCACTACAGGGATATCGCCACCCCATCCTTCAATATATATTTCATGCTCGGCGAGACTTTGCTTAGTCCGTTCGGCACTCGCATTGGGTTTGTCTATTTTGGTAAGGACAATGATGTAAGAAACTTTTGCGTCCTTGATTGAGCGAAGGGCTTCGAGCGTTTGTGGTTTTACTCCTTCTTCCGCCGAAACGACGAGAATGGCGATGTCTGCGACTTTAGCCCCTCGTTCGCGCAGACCCTTGAATGCTTCATGTCCAGGTGTGTCGATAAAGGTGATTCGGCCCTCTTTTCCTTCTTTGGTCTTGTGGGTAACCTCGTATGCAGCGATGTGCTGTGTGATACCGCCAGCTTCATTGGCAGTGGTATTGGTTTTTCTAATGTAGTCGAGGAGGGTAGACTTTCCATGGTCAATATGACCCATGACGGCCACTACGGGAGGTTTTTCTACGATATGCGGTTGTATGGGCACACTTTTTTTCATGGCGACAGGCTAGATAGGCTAATTGAAGCACGCACTGATGCAATGCGCAAATCTTTTGTGTGAGTTCCGCTAGTAGCTCTCTGTGGCTTTCTTCGCTCCTTCGACAGCTTTCTGTTCTTCTTCCGTTAGGTCAAATTCCGAGGAATATTTTTTGATCGGTTTGGAAAAAACACTCATCCGGTCTCTGGCATAGAGGCTTGAGATGACGACCCCGTCACCCCGCTCGTCCACAAATGCTGTGGCAAAACTCTGGTTTCCGCCCGACCCTGTTCCTTTAAAGGGATTGAACCGTACTGTCTCCACACCCCTCAAACTTTTCTGAAGGCGCTTTTCCACTTCCACGAGATACTCTTCCATCTCTTTTTTAAATTTTTGTTCAGTTTTGAGCTCAGCCTTGATGGCGTGAATGAGGTCTTCGAGACTTTTTGCGTCCTTACCTTTAAGGAGACGTGTAACTTTTATTTCAAGGTGCACTACCAATGCTCCTAAAAGGACAGTGAGTCCAATGAGCGCGTAGAGTAGTACATCAGTAGAAATAATCATGGGGAAAAGTATACCACGGAGAGCTTATGGCTAGTAACTGTTGGTATATAGCTCTCAGCCGGACAACCACTTGGGAGCTGAGCTCCCAAGTGGGGAGTAGTTTGCCTTCTCGTTATTGTATTGTATATTCATTAAGAATGAAAAGGATGTATTTAGATCATGCGGCTCTTACCCCGGTTGATAAAAAGGTATTGAAGGAGATGGAGAAGTATTCTTCTTCAGAGTACGCTAATCCGTCGTCAATTCACACGGAAGGAGTGAGGGCTAAAAAAGCGCTCGAGGAAGCCCGCAGAAAAGCGGCCGCTTTTTTGCGGGCCCTTCCCGACGAAATCATTTTCACCGGAAGCGGTACGGAAGCGAACAACCTTGCGATCATTGGGTTGACCGAGATGCTCATAAGTACAGGGAAAAAATACAGTGACCTGCATATGATCACGTCGGTGATCGAACATCCGAGTGTTCTTGAGTGCGCCCAATATTTGGAAAAAAAGGGAGTGCGCGTTGAGTACGTAGGTGTTAACGGTCGGGGCATCGTCAATGTCGAAGACATTAAAAAATTACTTCGTCCAGAAACATTTCTTGTTTCGATTATGATGGTGAATAATGAAATTGGTACCATTCAACCCGTCCGAGATATTGCAAAAGTGATCCGAAATTATCAATTTGTCATTCCCGTGCAGACGGGAATCCAGTCTGGATCCCCGCATTCGCGGGGACGACATCAGAATGTCGTTTTCCACACCGACGCCTCCCAAGCCCCTTGCTACCTCGATCTCAATGTAGAAAAATTCGGTGTTGATCTTCTGACCCTCGACGCTCACAAGGTGTACGGACCGCGAGGGATCGGACTTCTCTATACGAAGAGGGGAATTGAACTCGCTCCTCTTGTGTATGGTGGGGGGCAGGAAAAAGGAGTGCGAAGCGGAACGGAAAATCTTCCCGCTATTATGGGTTTTGCAAAAGCACTTGAAATTGCCGCTTCGCTCCGCGATAAAGAAACTGCTCGGCTGACTACACTTCGCGATTACTGTATTTCCAAACTGGCTGACAATATTAAAGGGGTGGTGCTCAATGGCGATGCTCTACATCGGATTGCGAATAACATCAATATCTCAATACCGGATATAGATAACGAGTACGTTGTGCTCTTTCTCGATGCACAGGGGATCGCAGTCGCTACAAAAAGCTCTTGTCTCCGAGACGAAGCTGCTTCGTATGTGGTGAAAGCGCTCGGCCGATCCGATGATCTTGCTCGACGATCTGTTCGAATTTCACTCGGTAGGGATACTAAAAAAAGTGATATCGACTATGTGGTGAAAATTATCAAAAAAGTAATTGATACGCAGATATAAATTGTATATACTTGCAGTATTAATGGAAAATCTTACTAAGCAACAAATTATTCTCGTCACGCTTCTGGTAAGCTTCGTAACGTCAATCGCTACGGGCGTCGTCACCGTGTCTCTTATGGACCAGGCTCCTCAGGGTGTAACACAGACGATCAATAGAGTGGTGGAGCGAACTATAGAGAGGGTAGTGCCAGCTGAAATTCCTGCGCAAAAAGCAACGATTAAAGAAACCATTGTGGTGAGAGCTGACGACCAGGCAGTGGCGGCAGTCGCAAAGACAAGTCCGAGCGTCATCCGCATTTCATTTCAAAAACCAGAAGACACCGAAGCAACGTTTGGGGGGTTAGGGCTTATTCTTTCTAAGAATGGATATATTCTAGCTGATCGCGCGACCTACATTCCCGATGCACGCTATAGTGGCGTCATCGAAAAGAAATCCTATCCGCTTCGATTCGTCGGGATAAATGGCGATTCAAACACGGTAGTTTTTCTCGTTGAGTTGCCCGCATCGGATAAACAAACACAATTCGTCCCGGCCACGCTCGGAAATTCTGACACATTAAAACTTGGTCAATCGGTCATTGGTCTTGGAGGTAGCATGCGTCCTACAGTGTCGCTCGGTATCGTCGCGGGAATTACTGAAAACGGTCAGGCGACGTCTACTGCGGCAATTACAACAGACATTACTTCTCTAGATACTGTCTCAGGTAGCATTCTCCTCAATCTTTCCGGAGAAGTGGTTGCTATTAAAACAATTTTATCAGGTGAAAACACAAAAGGAGTATTTCTACCCATTAATAGCGTACAACAATATTTGATAGGAATCCGGTAAAGAAAGGGGTTGACGAACGCTCGTATAAATAGTATTGTATTCATACATAGTTACTGAAATTTTAATGGTTACCTATGATATAATTTAGTCAGAAAATGGCTCGATTGGATACGCTTTGACTTTTACTTTTTTAATTTTACATTCGAAACATGCCTCCATTTAGTCACTTTACAACCAAAGCAAAAGAAGCGATTCGCCGAGCACACGAGCTCGCGATTGAGCGAGGACAGAATCACGTAAACCCCGTACATCTTTTGGGGGCACTTATTTTGCAGGAAGAAAGCATGGTAGCGTCCATTCTCGACAAGCTCGAGGTAGACACCATGCTTCTTACCGATTCGCTGATGGAAACGATCGAAGCACCCGAAGGCACTTCGACTCTTTCACCTTCGTATCAAATTTACCTTACTCCCGAACTCGCGCAAATCATCGAGTCGGGCGGCAAGGTTGCCCAAAGCCTTAAAGACGAATTTATATCAACCGAGCATTTGTTTCTCGCGATGTTTGACGTGCCCGGAACTGCGCGGGAGATTCTTTCCCGTTTCAGAATCGATCGCAGTGCTGTTGTCCGGGTAGTCGAGGAATTAAAGAATAATAAAATAACCGATGTCGGAGCGCCTAAAAAATTCCGATCACTTTCTAAATACGCACGTAGCCTCACCAAGCTCGCGCGAGAGAACAAGCTTGACCCTGTCATTGGGCGGGAAAACGAGATCTCGCGAGTGATCCAGATCCTCTCCCGCCGTACTAAAAACAATCCTATCCTGATCGGGGAGGCCGGAGTAGGAAAGACCGCTATCGCGGAAGGGCTTGCGGTACGCATAGCCGTTGGAGATGTGCCTGAATCGCTTCGCGACAAAGAGCTCGTCTCCCTCGACCTCGGTTCTCTTATCGCCGGCACTAAGTACCGCGGTGAATTTGAAGAACGACTAAAAAATATTCTGAAGGAGATAGAACGGTCCGAAGGCAAGATCATTCTTTTTATTGACGAGATCCATACCTTGGTAGGAGCGGGTGCCGCGGAAGGTTCGATCGACGCTTCAAATATGTTGAAGCCCGCGCTTTCACGTGGCGAGCTTCGAGCGATCGGCGCAACCACGCTTCGTGAATATCAAAAGCATATCGAAAAAGATCCAGCGCTGACGAGGCGCTTCCAGCCCGTGCACGTGCTCGAGCCTTCGACTGAAGACGCCGTTGCCATCCTCCGAGGCCTCAAGGAGCGTTATGAGCTTTACCATGGCGTACGCATCACTGACGATGCTATCATTGCCGCGGTCAATCTATCGAGCCGTTATTTAACTGATCGTTTTTTGCCTGACAAAGCCGTGGATCTTATCGACGAGGCTGCCTCTGCGCTTAAAATTTCTCTAGAAAACATGCCACCGCTACTCGAAGAAACCAGACGTAAGGTACTACGACTAGAGATCGAGCGTGAAGCACTCAAAAAGGAGACTGACAAGAACGCAAAGGCCCGCATCAAGAAAATCGATCAAGAGATCGGAGATCTGAAGGAAAAGACGAGCGAGCTTGAACTTAAATGGAAAAATGAGAAAGATATCTTGGGCAGTATGAAGCAAATCAAAAAAGATCTGGAGATGCTCCGCCTTGAAGCCGAAGGTGCGGAGGCACGCGCCGATCTTTCAAAAGCGGCCGAGATTCGCTATGGAAGAATTCCAATGCTTGAAAAAGAGCTTGAAGCAAAAACAAAGCGATTGAAAAAGTTGCAGACGTCGCGACGTATTCTTAAAGAGGAAATTACTGAGTCGGACATCGCTGAGGTGGTAGCGCGATGGACTGGGGTACCGATGGCCCGCATGTTGGAAGAGGAAGCTGCGAAATTGTCGCGTATGGAAGATGAGCTTACCAAACGCATCGTGGGCCAAAATGAGGCGGTCAAGAAAATCGCTGACACGATCAAACGTTCTCGTGCAGGCATTGCTGATCCAAACAGGCCGATCGGCTCTTTTATGTTTCTTGGTCCTACTGGTGTTGGAAAAACGGAACTTACAAAAGCCCTCGCGCAGTTTCTCTTTGATGATGAGAAGGCGCTTATCCGTATCGACATGTCCGAATATATGGAGAAACATTCCGTTTCGAAGCTCATCGGCGCACCTCCCGGATATGTTGGTCACGATGAAGGGGGAGGATTAACAGAAATTATCCGCCACCGTCCGTATTCGATCATCCTCTTTGATGAAATCGAAAAGGCTCATCCTGAAGTGTTCAACATCTTGCTCCAGGTGCTTGATAACGGGCGGCTGACCGACTCAAAAGGCCGAATGGTGAATTTTAAAAACTCTGTCATTATTATGACGTCAAACATCGGGGCGCAATACATCGATAAAATGGAAAAGATCGGATTCCGTAAGGACGCGACGCAAACCAGTGACTATGCTGATATTAAGAACAAAGTAACGAATAACTTGAAGGATTATTTCCGTCCGGAGTTCTTGAACCGCATCGACGACATTATTATCTTCGACATCCTTACGCCGGAGGCGATCACTACCATCGTCAGAATTCAGGTGGATATTGTCAAAGAGCGTCTAGCGCAGAAGGAGATTAAGCTTGAAGTTGGAGATGAGGTGCTTAAATTCCTCGCGAAAGAAGGATACAATCCACATTACGGCGCGAGACCCTTGAAGCGTTTGATCCAGAATAAAATCCTGACACCGATCGCTTCGCTCATGATCTCTCAAGGGGTTTTGAAAGGAGGTTCTATCAATGTCGGCATGAAGGGAGAGGAGTTCACCTTCGATGTGAAGAAAGGAAAAAGGGGGCAAGTCATTCTCTCGAACGAAGAGCTTGAAACAGAAGAGGTGAGATCCTAAATACAATGGGCATCTTTGTAGGTACAAAGATGCCCATTGTATTTTGCTTTTGAGTTAATTTTGTAGTACTTTTATGTGTAATGCGCCGGTCGGATAGTGGCTATTCCAGGAGACTGTAAATCTCCGGCCCTCTGGGCATCGTTGGTTCGAGTCCAACCCGGCGCACAACATATGTATGTCAAAATTCGACTATTCAAAAGGTATCGCTTTCTTTAGAGACGCATTCGTGCCTTTTTCTGATGCCAACGTCAGCATCGCGAGCTCTCCCGTCCTCTACGGTCTTTCAGTCTATACCGTGTTCAGTCTGAACTGGAATGAGAAAACCAAAAAGCTCCACGCGTTCCGCCTCGAGGATCATTTCAAGCGACTTGTTTCGTCCTCGAAAATAATGGACTTTCACTCCTTCATTGAAAAGTGGGACTACAGGAAATTTGAAAATATGGTGTTCGAGCTCGTCAAGAAAAATAAGATACAAGAAGACGCTCTAGTTCGGGTGTCGGTGTTTGTTGACGCACTGTGCGCCGGCACCAAAGTTCACGGCTTGCCGAATGCTTTGAGTGCCTACGTGTATCCGATGGGAGAGATCCTGCCTCGCTCCGGCATTAACGTATGCGTCTCCTCGTGGCGACGCAATCCGGACAACGCCCTCCCATCTCGAGCAAAAGTGAATGGGGGATACGCCAATGTTTGTCTCATGAAAAATGAATCGATCATGAATGGCTACGATGACGCCATAGCGCTTGATACACAGGGTTATGTTACAGAAGGAACGGTCGCGAATCTTTTTTTAGTAAGGGGAGGGAAGCTTGTTACGCCTTCGGCTAATTTCGACATTCTTGAGGGAATCACCCGCGATAGCATTACGCGAATTGCCCGGGACGAAGGTGTTGAAGTAATCGAGCGTTCCATCGCGCGAAGCGAACTATATATCGCCGATGAGGCTTTTGTGTGTGGCAGTTCGGCTCGAATCATCCCTATTCTTTCTATTGATAAAAGAATGATAGACAAAGGTACTATCGGTTCTTTAACTATGAAGCTCACCAAAAAATACGAGGAAATACAAAGGGGAATAAGGAAAGAATACGGCGAGTGGAGGACAATAATGCGCTCTTGACACAAGAATGTAAACATGCTAAAGTTTAGGGTTGAGCTTGGTTTACATTAGCACTTTTACAATCTATGCGACCTAAAATCATCATTCCTACCATTGTGGGAGCCATTTTGTTGCTATTGGCCATCTGGTCAATCGCTCCAAAAGCTCCTAATAACCTCAACGTTAAAGAACCTCAACCCGTCGCGCGACAAAGCGCGATACCCAAAGTTCGCTTGCCTCGAGCATTCCGTCAATTATCGGCGCAAGAGGAAGTTTCAACTCATGAAAAGTCCTCAAATGAAGCCGAGGTTACGATACCGACGAATAGCGCCGATGTTCCGGAAGGATACAAACGAATCACGTTTGCCGTATCCGGAAGCGACTTTGCAGTAAAACCCTCAACCAATCACGTCAGTCAAAAAACTCAGTAAACAACAACGAAAGGAAATCAGTAATGAAGAAAATCAGTTATTATATCATCGCATTATTCGTGTTCATTAGCGTGGCTCTGGCACAGACAACTCTGCCTGTACCGGCAACTCCGCCGTCGGTTCTGCCAATTCCGGCAGTTCCGGTTATGGACCCTCCGTTCAATCCCGGTCCCGTCATCGGCAATCTGCCGAGGGCGCAGGATCATCATTCGTGGGTGATACCGCTCGCGGATTTGCTCTCCTATGCCAAACAGGCAGTCCGAAAGGTTTCGGGATATGTTAACTCTAAAACGGTCCTGCCGTCATCGAGACAACAATCCTTCGAAGTCGATTTCATGCCTCGACCAGACGGTGTGGTCATGGCGGAGGATATCAACAAGGCACTCGCGTCTCACAAGTTTGATGTCTTGGTGGCTCAAAGCGAAGAGGGGTTCAGTGGGAATATAAACTTATCGGACTCCGCCTACGAGACCCTCTTTAATGGATGGTTCTGGGTTGACGCGACGATGAGCGGTGATCAGAAGATCAAGGTGAGTTATTACCTCACCGAAGAAATATCGCTGCCGGTTCCGTCAGACATGACGTCGGTCAAAATCTCGACGAAGAATGAGTATGGAGTTGGGGAAACGTTTTATGCTAGTCCTACCCGCGGCCGAATCCGTATACCCACTAGCCTTGGCAATCAAGGGAATGCGCAGGCATGGTTCACGGACGGCACGGTTATCAACTTCAACCTCAGTAATGGCCTGGCTGAAAGTGAAAAGCGAGTCACCGCGCAAGTGTCGGGAGAATTCGCCAACAGCTTCACCTTTCCAAAAGGCAGTACGACCATCGTCCTCGGCCTGGAAGAATGGATGCTCAACAATCAGGGTGAGTATGTTGCGACATTCGAGCCTTCCTCGAGTCAATTGATCCTGTATGCGGAAGTATTACAGGGGAAAGCTGCGAGATCAGTACGACTACGTCAACTTCCTAACGGATGGACGATCAATCCTACCGCCATAACCCCAGGCAAGGCGCTGAATCTTCAGCTTCCGCCAGGAGCGCTTGGTGTGTGGGAAGCGACGTTCACGTTCGAACGGGAACGTTATCACGACGACGGACACGGACGCGGCTAAGTCACAAGCTCTTTGTTTTATCACGCTGCTGCATTAGAAATGATGCAGCGGCTTTTTTTTACGCGTACTGTCCGGTGCTATTGACAAAATAGTATAAATATGCTAACATTATCAACAGTAAAAGGGTCTAAAGCCCTTGTTTTAATTGGTCTTCGACAACAACAAACGCAAAATATGAGAAAATTTATCGTTGTTATGGCGATTCTTGTCATTCTTCTGGGTATTTTTACTCCGAAGATTAAACAGGAAACCAAACCTCAGCAACCTAAACATCAACAATCACGGCAGTCGCTTATCACGACACGGGAGCAACGGTACACAAATACCAATGTTCCCGTCGAAAAGCCGGAAAAAAAAGTGATCATGGTCCGTGTGAGTCCTCAGTTTGAGAAGTAGAATCAACAAAAACATCAACGCAAAAAACGCAGAAAACCAGAAAGTATAATACAGAATGAAAAAAATGTTACTACTTGTTGTGGCCACGATTTCGTTGGCCTTCAGTGTTATTGGACAGACACCCGTTACGGCGACAGCCCCCACATCGGGCGGCGGCGGTGGCGGAGGATCATCGGTCACTACACCGAGTCCTGTCAGATCACCGGACGCACCGCCGTTCATCGACCTCACTCCGTTCAAATCGAAGCCGCTGCTTACCGCGTGGCTTCTCTCGAGAGTGAAGATCGTCCAGATTCGTGTCAGTTCCGATTCGTCCCCGACGTGGGATGACTGGATCACTATTCCCGTGACTGAAAAAGTCATGAGTACAAAGGCACTCGAGGATCTGGTGGCTGTGCAAAGCTTCCCGCTTGAGTTCACCGATGTTCGCGATCCTGTGACCACGGTCGTCAGATATCTAGCAAGTGATGATGACGAAGTTACGAGCAAGGGAGACGACAAGCTCCTTTTCATGGGACAGAAATATGACGGCCACCTGAGGATTAGTTCCGACGGCACCGTGTATCTTCCTCTTGAAGAAGCTCAGCCCACAGTTCGACCTGCCTATCGAGTTGGAATTCGTGTTCCGAAGTCGGTCACTGAGGGTTTCATGATAGTGAGAGACGCTGAAAATCGTATCGTTAGCCGAGACAGTATCTGGGTCAACGATGGTGTAGCGTATCTTCCATCTGAAGCTGCTGGTAACCCTGGCGAAATCGTGTGGTCGTACCTTGACTCAAAAGGTGCCACTCAGAAGTTTGTTAATAAGATCAGTGAGCCGGGGCTCGGGACTCTATACAAAGTGAAGGTTGGTCTTAACTCGTCGTTTGACGGTGTGCGGACTTCGGAGAATGATCCTAACAGCCTCTTCTTCAATCCAGTCAGTGTAAACGGTCTGGGTGAAGATTATCTCTTGGAGTCAACGTTCACTAAAACGACCTCCATCTATATTCTCGGCACTACCAGCGAGAAAGAAATGGCCAAAGGATTCTGGGTATTCAATCTCCAGAACAATACGGTTACCTATGAGCCCGCGAATGGAAAAGCCGCGTTCATTAAGTTTGAGCCGGGGACCTATCGAATAGTCGCCGATTGGCCGTCGTTCTTCGATCCCAGTTTCGAGGAGACTCGAACCGGGGTAGTCTCGGTCGGTAAAGGTGGTTAGCAGCGTTTATTGTGTCAGTTGTCCCTCCCTGCGTTAAGCGGTGGAGGGACTTTTTTATGCTCATATTTGATTTTTTGAAAGGCTTAGGTTATAGTGAACCAACCTAATTTTAAATATATGTCACAAGACCGATTAATCAAACTCCTCTGCAAAGACTGCAAAGAGATGAACTACATGACGAGCAAGAATAAGCGTAAAGTAGAGCGCAAAATAACGCTTCAGAAGTTTTGTAAATCTTGCAAGAAGCGGACGGAGCATAAGGAGGGGAAGAAGTAGACAAAAAAACCGCTGAGGCGGTTTTTTGTTGGGGGAAAGGAATGATCGATCCCTACAGGATCGGTACAGTTTTCGTATCGTGCTCGCTTTGCTCCGCGCGATATACTCAAACTTTTCGATTCCTCCACGCACATCCTAAAGGATGTGCTCGTTGCGGGAGATGGAGGAATCGAACCCCCGACAAGGCGTTTGGAGTGCCTCGTTATACCACTTAACTAATCTCCCAATTACGAAGACTATACCACATTTTTACTTTCCTAAAAATCTTACCACTTCTTTTTCTATCGCCATCTTTTGATCGATACTAAACCACTTGATTCTTGTATCTCTTTTAAACCAGGCGCGTTGACGGCGTGCGTAATGCCAGATTTCTGTTTCAAGCCTTGTTGCCATTTCAATTTTTGAAATTTTCTCTTGCAGAAAAAGTGAAATGTAGCGATATTCAAGTCCAAGCTCGTGCATGCGTTTCCAAGAAAGTCCTTTGTCGCGTAGCTTTTTAACTTCCTCGACCATTCCTTTTTTGAGTCGTTCCGATAAGCGCATTTTTATTTTCCGGCGGAGGATTTCATCATCAGTACTAATACCGATCTGTAGTGTTTGGTATTTTGGGTTTACGGCAATTGCCGGAACGCTACCTAATGCTTTCGCAATCTCAATGGCACGGATAAGTCGCGCCGTGTTGTTGGGGTCGATAGTCGCTGCACGTTTTGGATCTAATTTTTTAAGTAGTACGGCTAATGCAGTGTTTGAGAGTTTTTGAAGCTTTTTCCGCAGTGTGGGATCGGGTGGAACATCGGGAAGGATGATACCGTCGACGACCGCTTGAATATAAAATCCAGTGCCGCCGCAGAGTATCGGTACCTTTCCGCGGGCAATAATGTCGTCGATGGTCTTTTCTGTAAGTGTTTTAAATTGAGCCACGGTAAAGACCTTCTTTGGTGAGAGGATATCGAGAGCATGATGGTGAACTCCACGCATCTCTTTTTTGGTGACTTTCCCTGTTCCAATATTTAATCCTTTATACACCTGTCGGGAATCGGCGCTCACCACCTCGCCATTATATTCTCGTGCGAGATCGACTGCCAGAGCGCTTTTTCCTGAAGCGGTAGGGCCAAGAATGACGATTAGTTTCGGTTTCATGATGCGAATGTAGCACAGCTTTAGGGTAAAAGAAAACCCCAGGAATAATTCCTGGGGCGTGATTCAACGAAGTGCAAAGATTTTTATGGGTGCGAAGAAAATCTTTTGTAGGCGGATTTTCGCTTCCTCCAGAAGGTGCCAGGCCCTGGCTCTCATTTGCCTGATGAGCTCCTGTCGATGCGAGTGACTCCAACGGACTTCATCCATCGGCCGCCAAGGACGGGCTTTGAGGGAGCGCCATTTGTAGCCGCTAGTTTTTTTGATGAGGATGCAGTCTGACAGATAGACAACTTCGCCGACCTTAGGTGGTCGCTTGTACACCCATCCCTCTTTCTTTGAGAGTGTAAAGGTGATCTCACCTTTAGACCGTGAAGGGCTGGGAATCATTTCCGAAACGGCAAGCGCATAGGGCTCACTTATCTCTTTCGTCTCAGTATCAATCTTCCCAGGAAAGATAGCTGTGACTTCGGCCCGAAGTGAGCCTTCGAGCTGTAGATATTCAACTTTCATAGTACTCCTTGTGTTCAAACAGCATCATACTGTCTACGTCCGATAATAACACAGCTTATTGAAAATGAAAAGAGAGAGGATTAAGGACTTGAAGCTTACAGCTTCTGTACACCTTTCGTATTTCTTCGGACGCAGACGTCCTCACAAATATACTCAAGGTTTTCAAGTCCCAGCAAAAAACTACGTTTTGTGCCAGAGGTGGGACTTGAACCCACAAGCCTTGCGGCGCTCGATTTTGAGTCGAGTATGTTTGCCATTTCATCACTCTGGCATATGGAGAAGTGTACTTGACCCATCATCAAAAATCAATTCAAGATTCTCCCCTTTATACTTTATACATAATACTTTATACTTTACTCATGTCCACGCAATTTTTCGGCAACTCGGTCTTCTGGATCGAAGTTGAAAAAATAAAACCCAATCCCTATCAGCCGCGACATGAATTCGACCAGGCTCGTCTTAAGGATCTTGCGGACTCTATCCGTATGTACGGAATTTTGCAGCCACTCGTAGTAACTCGTAAGGAGATACAAAAGCCCGACGGCGGTCTCGCTGTCGAGTATGAGCTCATTTCGGGTGAACGGCGACTGCGCGCTTCGAAACTCGCTGGGCTTTCTCAGGTTCCCGCGCTTATCAGGAGCGGCGAGGAGGACGCGCGGGTCAAGCTTGAGCTCGCTATTATCGAAAATCTTCAGCGAGAAGATTTAAACTGCGTTGACCGTGCCCGAGCGTTTGAAAAGCTCTACAAAGAATTTCATTTTAAACATATCCAAATTGCAGAGAAAGTAGGCAAAAGTAGGGAATATGTCTCAAACACGCTTCGCATTCTTACGTTGCCCTCGGTGATCCTTGACGCTGTATCAGAGGGAAAAATATCTGAAGGGCATACCCGTCCGCTCTTAATGATGGTGGATAAGCCCGAAGAGCAGATGACGGTGTTTAAAGAAATTATCGAAAAAAAGCTTTCAGTTCGCGACACGGAAAAAATCGCCCGCACCATCGCCTTCGAGCGCATGCGCAAAAAAGAGCACATCCGCGATCCTTTAGTTGTCGAAGCGGAGCAGAAACTCACTGATACTTTTGGTACCAAGGTAACTATTGATGGGGGAAAGATTCTGATTAACTTCTTTTCAAACGACGATCTTGCGCACATTCTAGACATCATGAACAGTCGAAAAGCTACTTCGACAGAAACGACACCAGCCTCAGTAGAAGTTGTTCCGTTGGATGACCGTGGTAGTGAAGAGGTAAAAGCGCAGGACGAAGATCCAGATCTCTATTCCATCAAGAATTTCGCGGTTTAGATAGACGTTGTTGTGTTGTAACCGGAGCGGCAAGCTTAACCAACGCCTGTTTTATATACTTCTTAGCGAGCGAAGTTTTGCATGATTGAAGCCACTTTTCGTGGGGATGGCTGCCTTTTTTTGAAACGATTTCCACGATGTCTCCATTTTTCAATGTTGTATCAATGTGGGCGAATTTACCGTTTACTTTTGCTCCGAAAAGGTGATTGCCGAGGTCAGCACTCTGTTCATAGGCAAAGTCGATGGGTGTTGACGCAACAGGCAGGTCAACGACATTCCCGTGTATGTCAAAAATAAACATGCGATGCTCGAAAAAGTCACTCTTCAAGTTATCCATAAATTCGGTGGGAATCGTGACGTACGACTGGACATCAACTAGTTTTTTTATCCACTCGGGAATATGTTTGAGGCGTTCAGGATCAATATAACTTGCCAAAAAATTCTGTTTTTTAGGGAGAGGGAAAAATTGCTTGAACCAGGAATAATTAGGATCATCCACATTTTTATCTTTTTGCTTGTACGCCATATGAGCTGCGAAGCCGTATTCAGCATTTTCGTGCATTTCGTGCGTACGGATTTGAATTTCTACGACATTGGCGTCAGTGGTAAAGACGGTGGTATGGAGGCTTTGATAGCCATTGGGTTTAGGAAAGGCAATATAGTCTTTGATTCTCCCGGGTAGGGGACGACAGAAGGTGTGAATAATACCAAGAACTTTGTAGCAGTCAGCAAGCGTGTCAACGTTTACTCTGATAGCACTGATATCATATATTTTTTCAATGTCCTTGTTTTTGGTAGTTAATTTACTATACACGCTGTACACGCTCTTTAGTCTGGTGTCGACCCTAACATTCATTACTTCTTCCTCGGCGAGAGCTTTAAGAAGAGTTTTTTTGAATTTTGCCAATAGTTTTTCCTGGAGCAGCTGTCGTTCCTTGAGTAGTCGAAGCGTTTTGGTATATTTTTTTGATTCAAGGTGTTTGAACGCCAGATCTTCCATTTCGCGTTTGATTTTTCGCATACCGAGACGATAGGCAAGTGGCACATAGATTTCCATGGTCTCTTTGGCGATTCTTTGCTGTTTTTCCTTCGGCACGAATTCAAGTGTACGCATATTATGTAATCGGTCTGCAAGTTTGATCACCAGCACACGGATATCCCGTGACATTGCCACGAAAAATTTACGCAAACTTTCCACATGACGGTCTTCACCTGTATATCTGATGGTGCCGAGTTTCGTTACTCCCTCTACAAGAAAAACGATTTCTTTGCCGAACTCTTTTTGGAGCGCCTGCACCGAGATACCAGCGTCCTCGATCACGTCATGGAGTAATCCGGCAGAGATGGTTCGTCGGCCCATACCGAGCTCCGCCAATATTTTTGCCGTTTCAACAACATGGTTAAAATAGGGCTCACCGGAATAGCGTTTCTGGTCTACATGAGCTTTCTCGGCGTAGTGATACGCTTTAGTTATGAGGCTGATCTTTTCTTGACTGGGATATTTAAGAACGCCTATAAGTTCTTTTAGATCTGCCATACTTTTGATTGTAGAGTATTTATAGAATTTAGCAATAAAACCAATAAAAAAAGCTGCCAGTGGCAGCTTGTTCCTTACGCTTCGAAAACCTGAACGGTCCCTGACTCTGCTATTCTCATACCGATATCATAGACTTTTTTAGCGACTCGAGGGTTTTGTATTGGTGTCCCCAGGGGATCAACCTTGATGAGTGTCATTGAAAACACTCCAAAACACGATTCGCTGTTTAATTCAGGATCCTCCCATAATGCGGCATATTCTCGTGTGGCATGAAGGATAAAATTTCGGTAGTACTCGCAGTTACTCTCGCAGAAGAGTTCAACGATGTCCATAAAAAACCTACCCCAGTCATATCCTCTTGGTCCCCACATTATTCGAGAAAAATCAATAGGGACGATTTCTGTTCCCGCCGGAATTTCAATTTTTGAATCAGTAACCTCTGATCCAGTACTAACTAAAATGAGGTTTTCGGTTCGAAGGTCTCCATGGAGAGCTCCGAGGCGATCACCTCTGCCAATCCATCTGTCAATGAGTTTTTCTGAGATCTTCTCAATGCGGTCCGTCTCTCCTTCCGTTATGATCGGATGGTGACATTCCTTTGGATGCGGAACATGATTGGAAATCCGCTCGCGGACATTTTTAATCGCTTTATTATATAGACGATTAAGCTTGTGCGCGTAGGCTCCTTCTCTTTGTTCTTCATTATCGATGCCTATGTCTTTTTCCGGCCGCACGGAGTGGATTTTCTTGAAACTTTTGCAGATCTGTTCGATCAGAACGTGATCGTCGTACCTGAGTGTTTTTCGGTCAGCTCTAGATCGCAGGATTTGCGTAAGTGTTGGTCCCTGTACAAAACGTTGAATCTCAAGGATCACCGAATCACTTGTTATTTCCGGAAATGGTATGGCACCATCTCGCGCCCACTTTAATTCCTGGGCGTCCATTCCGTCCTTACTACAGGCAAACATCCCGTAATGATGGTCTTTTCCTTGATGCATTCTATACATCATGTTCGATACCAGTCTATTTATGACGAAGTCGGCTGCGTCGACGCCCGAGCTTTTTGCTTTTATGAAAAAATGCATGAAGAGGCCTTTAGAGGTCTCTATGGTACATTTCCATGTTGATGAGTCGGAACTCGTCCGCATTCTCTCGAAATCTTTTACCCCTTCATCCCCAAATATTTTTCGAAGAGCTTTTTCAATCGTCAGTTCCTCATTCTGCTTCTGAGTCAGTGTGAGTGTATTCATTCTAAATTCTCCTTTGTGTAGACGAAATGTCTATTTTTACTGTACCACAGTTTACAAAAAAATCACCATTGAGATATTCAAGAATGTGTGTTTAAAAACAAAACAGGGATCAACGGTATAGTGTGGAGTTTATGGATAAGTAATTGACTTATTGGTAATAGGGGTGCTATTTTTAAAAAAGAAGATACTTGAAATTTCATTTCAGGATGTCTAACCAGAAAACACACTGAACCAATAGTGGCTACAGTGAAAGAGGAGACCATTATGCTTCCCTTTTTTGAGGGATCGGATATAACTGCCGATCAAAAGGAGCAGTTAAAGAGACGGTTTTTACAACATTTCCTGTACTTGGAATCTGGTGAACAGGAAAAACTGGGAACGTTCTACGATGACATGGAGATGCGGTATGAAGAGGCGGAGCCGCGAGACGCTCTACCTGGGCAACCTCGCGAGCGCTACTTCGCGCATGTGCGAAGAGTAATGCTCATCCCTATCCAGATTAACATCGAAGCCCCTCTCGATTGGATTGTTGGTTGGGGAGGACATGATCTTGAAGAGGAGACTCCTTATACCAATGATTGGTTTGAGGATCGCTATGGTAAATTCTCCGCATCTATCGCGCGGGCGCTTACTATTCCAGGCAAGACTCCTGATGTGTCGATTACCCCATCGATGCGGAAACTCTATTACGATCGGGTTGGCAATGCGGAGGCTCATATAATACTTCCAGTAAAAATTGGTTTCGTCGCCGACCACTTTGACGCGCTGACCACTATTTACTGTCTGTCACCGGAGCGCCAGGCACGAAAAAGATGGGAAGTGGGGACATATTGTGTGCCATGGCTTTTGGAGGATATTGCCCGTGAGTTTAAAGACCAGGCGAGACGATGGGGGGATAACATTGCATTGGCATTTAGCACTATGGATCAGGCTAATGCTCAGGGATGATGTTGTTGTGCGGAGTCAAGGGCAGATTTAAAATCTGCCCTTTTATTTTTTCTCTAATTTATGCGGATTATGGTTTGGACAAACTTTATTACTGCATCTTTCAGGGATAGTCTTCGGTCACAAGTTGATTTCATTCCGTCGAACGAAATCACTTGCGACCCCAGCTCGGCATTTCTTTCTGCTGAAAGAAATATGCCTGCGCCTCACCAAAACTAGTGGCGCATGCAGTGCAGACTGCATGCTTCCATTTATTATTTTGTTAATTTATGTGGATTATGATTTGGACATGCTTTACTTGAGCAGCGTTCAGGAATCGTTTTGGTGCCTTCCATCATAAGTGCGCCGCACATCTCGCAAATTTTACCTGTCGGTTTTGCTTTAATGGCGTTTTTACAATCAGGGTAGTTGGAACAGCTGTAGAAAAGTCCGAATCGGCCACGGCGCTCTGTCATCATTCCTTTTTTACAGGTAGGGCACTCAACACCCGTAGAATTTTGCTTCTCAAGCTCAGCATCCTTTTTAATATGCTTGCACTTCGGATAGTTGGAGCATGAGATGAACTTGCCGAAGCGCCCTTCGCGCTCGACGAGTTTGCCGCCTTTGCATTCAGGGCACATTTCGCCTGTTTCTTTCGGACCCTCGAGCTCCTTGCCTTCCATAGTGCGCGCCCCAAGACAATCAGGGAATTTTTCACAGCTTAAAAATCGTCCCGTTTTACCGAGCTTGATGACCATCTTACCGTTGCACTTAGGACATTTGATGTCGTCGGGCGCATTACCGAGCGTCGTGATCTTATCGAGCTTATCTTTTGCTTTTACCTCTTTACTGAACGGTTTGTAAAAATCAGTGAGTGTCTTTTTATACTCGAGCTTGCCTTCAGCAATGAGGTCGAGCTTGTCCTCCATATCCGCAGTAAAGGTGTCGCTGATGTAGTCGGTGAAGTTGTGTTCGAGGAAGGTGCTCACCACGTCGCCGGTGTCGGTAGGTACCAGCGCTTTGTTGACCTTCTCCACGTAGCCGCGTTCTTCGATCGTCCTGATGATAGAAGCGTAGGTTGATGGGCGGCCGATGCCTCGTTTCTCAAGCTCTTTGACGAGCCCCGCTTCCGAATATCGCGGCGGTGGTTGTGTTTCCTTTTCTTCCGTCTTTATTTCGATGAGGGTAAGAGGATCGCCCTTGGTGAGCTTGGGCACTTCCACGTCCTCGCCGCGGGCATCCGGGTCGGCCTGAAGCCAACCCATCTTAAGTACGCGAGAGCCGTTCAGAGCAAAGCTTAGCGTCCCAGTGCCGATATTGCCTTTCGCTCCGTCCGTCCCTGCCGAGATTGCAATGTCGGTTGGGAGACCGCCCTGAAGAGCGGCAACGCCGGCACCGGGACGAGCCATGATCTTCGTGCGAAGGATGTTAGCGTCCGCCATTTGGCTGGCGATGGTTCTCTGCCAGATGAGGCGATACAGTTTTTTCTGCTCTTCATTGGCGCCGGCACTTTCCATATCCACATGGGTAGGACGGATAGCCTCGTGCGCTTCCTGTGCATTCTTGCTTTTCTTGGCGTAGGTTCGGGGGTTCAAATTTTCCTTGCCATATTTCGATTCGATAATGCCGTACATCTGTGTGAGGGCAACAGTGCTCAGGTTAGTGCTGTCGGTACGCATGTAGGTGATGTGTCCGGCTTCGTAGAGGCGTTGGGCGATCTGCATGGTACGCGAAGGGGAAAGGCCAAGGCGCGAGCTTGCCGCCTGTTGGAGAGTAGAGGTGATGAAAGGCGCCTTCGGAGAACGCTTGGCTTCCGTTTCCGTGACGCTCTCGATCGCCCAGGCTTCTTTTTTACCTGCTGCGAGAATAGCCTCGACTTCTTTGTAGTCTATAGGTTCTTGTTCGCAGGTGAAGGTGAGTTTTTGTTTTTTGGCAGTCTCGAGGTCGGCGGTCAAAACCCAAAATTTATGGGAAATGAAAGCACGGATTTCCCGCTCGCGCTCCATGATGATGCGGAGAGCGGGGGATTGCACACGACCTGCGGAAAGGCCGTACCGTACCTTTTTCCAGATAAGTCCGGAGAGGTCGTAGCCAACAAGCCGGTCCAAGACCCGCCGCGCCTCTTGGGCGCGG
>DATDYB010000004.1:0-25099 GCA_036517115.1 Minisyncoccota bacterium
TTTGTGACGAATGCCAAAAGGCATACAAATCAAGATCATGGTTGATGATTTCGCCGAATAACAGCGCGTCATATTTCCGTGGCCGAATAATATTCTGGTTTAAGGAGCCGGCCTCAAATATTTTTACGTCAACCTTTACGCCAATTTTCTGCCACTGGATTTTAAGCAGTTCGGCTGTTCGGGCTAGCTCGGCGATATCTGATGTAGCAAGCGAAAACTCAAGACGTGTCGTCTGCTTCTTTTCGGTTTTTTCATAGATGCCATCGCTTCCAATTTTCCAGCCGTTTTTTTCCAGAAGTTTTCTCGCCGCCTCATTGTCAGCAGCATGTGTGATACTCTCCCCCTTCTCATTATCAAAAGGAATTGGCCCCATCACTGGCTTGCCGTAGCCACTTAAGACATCATCAATAATTGCCGTGCGATCTGTGGCGAGAAGGAGCGCCTCTTTCACTTCTCGATTTACAAAAAGGGGATTGGCGTCCTGATTAAAGAAGACCCCGAAGACGCGAGGTAGAGTCGCACGTTCGATTCTTTCCCCCGCGTTCCCAATATTTTTTGCGTGGCGAGGCGTGATCGAGTTTATCGCATCAACTTCGCCCCTTTGCCACGCCTCGAGTAACTTATCTTCACTCGAATAAAAGCGCATAGTGATGCTGTCTATGAATGGCCGTCCGCCCGCGTACTGTTTGAATGCAACAAGTTTGTACGACACAGGGATGCCTCCGGTATTGGTCGCAATTTCTTTTATTCTGTATGGGCCGGAGCCGATCGGATTTGTATTGTAATTGCTGAAGGTGAACTCATCACCCGCAAGATCATTCCAAATATGCTTTGGGAGAATGCCGATCGTTGCATTTTCGAGGAATGAAGGGTAAGACTGTTTCAAGGTAAATTGTATGCGGGATGGGTCAAGGACTTCCATTTCAACGCCCACCCATGCCGCGCGGCGCGGACTTTTAAGCGAGGCGTCCTGGGCGCGGGTGATAGTGAATGCCACATCGTCTGCGGTTACCGGTCTGCCGTCATGAAATGTTATCTCATCTTTTAATATGAAAGTATATGTTCGGCCATCCGGACTTATTTCATATGAGGCGGCGAGGTCGGGCACCATGTCGCCTGCTTGGGTTTTTTTCATCAATCCCGAATAAATGAGTGCGGTTAGGTCGTCGCCGGCGCTCGTAACCGAAAGGATCGGATTAATAAAGCGCGGCAGTCCGACTATGCCTTCTCGATAACTGCCGCCTTGGGTTGGTACTGGTATCAAAAATTGATTGTTCACTTTTCCGAAGAGTGCCACGGCCGAGATCGCGAAGACACCAAGAAGCGCGAAAAAAATAACCCGTGCTGTCAGAGAAAATGATTCAACAAGATTTTCCGCGGCGTTTCCGTGCGGCAGAGAATAGTGTTTTTTTAAGAATGCTGGAAGCTGAAATGATTTCACGAAAAAAGATGATAGAGCGAAGAAGTGGTTCTTTGCCACGCAGGATGACTTTAGTAGTTTGAAAGACGTCCCGTAGGCAGGATAGAACGCGCGTTTATTAATTGTATAATTATATAATGAGGGTGAGGAACGACGTTGCGGCGAACAAAATGCCAAAAATTATTGTGCCGTTGAAGAGGATCTTTTCAAACCCCCGGCGCGTGTGATATGAGGCACCCAAGGTATCACTGCCGCCGAATGCAGAGCCTAAATCCGGATCGCCTCGCTGGAGCACTACTCCCGCGATAATCAGGACGGAAAGCAATATTTGAATATAAGGCAGAATATCGGAAAAACCGCTCATTGGCAAAGTATAGCAGGGGATAGTGAAAATGCAATATGTAAGGGGAAGGTTTGAGGTAAAAGGTGTATGGTTATAGGTTAGAAAAAGAAAGGGAGCAGAAGCTTCACGGAGCTTGGGGGAAGGTTTAATGTCGTCAAGAATTCCCAATGAATAGAACATACGAATGAAACGGGTCTTGCTGAATTTCTTCACGATGTTGGAATAAAAAAATGGTGGAAACTTTAGAGAAGTTTCCACCATAATGTTTTGGGAGCGACAGAACTATTACAGATCTCCTTCGAAGTGAAAGATCATTGCTTGTTCAACTGGTGTGGTGTCGAAATCGGCGATGAGCCAAAATGCATTAATGTCCACATTGGGATCGTATCCTACGATAAGAGGATCGCCATCTGGCAAGGAGACAGTCTCGTCGAGTACAAATTTCTTTGGTTCAGCGATGATGAAGATGTTGTTCCCGAACAATTTTTTCGCCCCCGGTATCTTTATGCGAATTTCGTCTGGAATTATTCCATGAAATTCGCAGGACAGACTAATAGTAGTTCTGCATCCGGTAGTGTTTTCTTTCTTTTGACGTTTCGCTGAGAGTAATTGTAGTACATCCCAATACCTATTTTTGATGTCTATGGGCAAGAAAGGATCAACGATGTCAGGGACAGAGTATGTCCTTGATTCTAGGCAAAAGGTTGGAGAGTCAAGAGAAAAAATAGCTAATCTAGGAAATTTATTCCCATCCCTCCACTTTAATGGTTCAAGGCTAAGACGGGGGTAGATACTAGAAATCTTCTTAAGCTTCAGGAGGTTTTCTCTTTCCCGCTCGAGTCTTTTTAGACATTCTTGTGTGTTCTCAAGCCGCCATTTAATAGTGTCTTCTGCTTTTTTCTCTACACCCAAAAAAACCCTATCAAGCAAGCCGCGTAGATGATTTACTGTGCGTTGTGTAGAAGTAATTTCCTCATTGTATGAATCTTTATCCGGCGGGCGG
Source organism: Minisyncoccota bacterium (assembly GCA_036517115.1). Classification (GTDB taxonomy): domain Bacteria; phylum Patescibacteriota; class Minisyncoccia; order Phycocordibacterales; family PALSA-1337; genus DATDYB01. The sequence continues at coordinate 2,767 of DATDYB010000004.1, forward strand.
AATCTTTTTGCTGATGCAAGAGCTGTTTCTACTGCACTTGTTTTCATGGCGCTCTCCTTTCAGTTAGCAGGCTCGAGTTCGCACTCTCGTGCCCCGAACCCATGGTTTTCTTCGAGGAAATGGATACCATACTCCGGCTCACCTTGAGCCCACTCCTCGACTGGTTTGAGCCGTACTATCCTGCAACGCTTACCATCATTACTTGTGATGCCCGAGGTGCCACGGTTTGTAAATAAACAGACTTGATCTTTCTGGTATTTGTAAGGAACTTTTTGGCGCAGAGGCATTTTAATCTCCTTATGCTTCATACTTGGATTCTGGAGAACATAGTAAGGATTCCAGTTCAATTCTCCAGTCTTTAAGAAAGGCGAGTTTTATGTTGAAAAATAAGGACAAATTACCAAAAAATTGACAAAAATCTTGTCATAATTATAATTGTCACTATGAAGATGGCAAGCATAAAGAGATTTATGGGACTGTCTGACAGGGAGTTTTCTGTACTGTTTTTTCTACGAACAGCTGGAAAAAAGAACGTGAGCAAGATTGCGGAAGGAACTCAACTGCCTAGAACCACTGTTGGTTTTATATTGCAGGAGCTTCTGAAAAGAAATCTCGTGTTACGAATTTCTGTTGCCGGACACTATGAATGGTGCATACGCTCTCCTGACGTTATCAAATCGCAAGTCGAAACAGTTCAGGAATTATGGCTCGGCAAAAAAGATCATGCGTCCGTGCCTGTTGTTCGTATCGAACATGGCGCTAAAGCGTTTCAAACTGTTGCTGATGCCATCATGGCACTTTCTCGCGGCGAACGAGTTTTCTTCATACAAGGATTTTTGTCCGCACAGCAATCGCTTAAGAAATTTGATAAAAAAATCTTAGCGGTACTACATGAGAAGGTTAGAACGGGCAAAATTATTCTTGACGGTGTAGCTGGAGAAAAAGTGCTGGACTTGTTTCACCGCATGTCGCGTCAAGAATTAGAGTCGCATCGTGATCGGCCGGTGATTTCTTATATTGTCCCTGGAAATTATTTTCAGACAACCGCCGACATCTTAATCTTTCGTGACACTGTACTTTTTCTGAATTATTCTGACGAGACTCTGCTCGAAGTACGGCACAAGATGATCGCTGACAGCCTCCGTGAGGTCGTTGAGTTTATAGAAGACCATGCGAAAAAAATAGATATCAATGAATACATAAGACAACGCTTGCTTGAGTTGTCTAAGCGGTGAAATAGCTGTATTTTCTGGTATCTAAAGGGAAATTTGACAACAAGGGTTATGCTCCATATACTATGAGCCTTACATTGCCTGTCTGGCATATTATCAGTATCAGTAATAGTTTTATCGCTATGAAGAAAGATAATTCACAAGCAGTACAGCCTGCGGAAAAAACGCCAAAACTCAAACCGTTGGGTGACAGAGTCCTTCTCAAGGAAGTTTCAGAAAAAGAAGTTGGACGAAAAACAGATTCAGGAATTTTTATTCCCGATACTGTGAAGGAGGATCGTGGCGTTAAGCGAGGTAAAGTGCTTGCGGTTGGCCACGGTAGATACGAAGATGGCAGGGTTGTCCCGATGGAAGTGAAGGTGGGGGACGTGGTCCTCTTCCAGTGGGGAGACATGATTAAGATCGATGGGGTCGAATATTTTCTTGTCAAAGAAAGCGAAATCGCGGGGATTATCAAATAAATAACTTTCTCGGCAATATATTTTTGAGCACGGATATTTTTTTTCTAAAAAATTCCTCGAGCTCGCGCCGCCGCTCTCGCTAGTCTCAAAAATATATAGCCTCGAATCTACTTACAATGGCAAAACAAATAATTTTCAATGAAACCGCTCGGCGGGCGCTCAAGAAGGGTGTTGATACTGTGGCTGATGCGGTAAAGATCACGATCGGGCCAAAAGGCCGCAATGTCGTTCTCGACAAGGGATATGGCTCGCCAATGATTACGAACGACGGCGTTTCGATTGCGAAAGAAATTTCTCTTAAGGATAAGTTTGAAAACATGGGGGCGGAAATTGTGAAGGAGGTCGCCTCAAAAACAAATGATACGGCTGGCGATGGCACCACGACCTCTGTTATTCTCGCTCAAGCGATTATTCACGAAGGCTTGAAGCATACCGCAATGGGCTTGAGCGCTATGGGAATCCGGCAAGGCATTGAACATGCAACTGCCGATGTTGTAAAAAGTCTCAAGGAAATTGCAAAGCCGATCAAATCAAAGGATGAGATTCGGCAAGTTGCGACGATCTCGGCGGAGTCTGAAGATATCGGCAGAATTATTGCGGACACGATTGAAAAAGTGGGAAAGGATGGCGTGGTAACTGTTGAAGAGTCGCAGTCATTTGGGGTTGAATCGGAAATAGTTGAAGGACTTCAGTTTGATAAGGGGTATGTCTCACCGTACATGATCAGCAACACCGAGCGGATGGAGGCTGAACATGCCGACCCGCTGATTCTTGTTACGGATAAGAAAATTTCATCGATTAAAGAGATTTTGCCGCTTCTCGAAAAAATTGTGGCGACTGGCAAAAAAGATCTCGTTATTATTGCTGATGATGTTGAGGGTGAAGCGTTGACGACTTTTGTGTTGAATAAAATCAGGGGCGCGTTTAATGTCCTTGCGGTCAAGGCGCCCGGCTATGGCGATAGAAAAAAAGAAATGCTCGAAGATGTTGCCGTGACGATAGGTGCGCGCGTTATTTCCGAAGAAACGGGAATCAAACTTGAAAATGCGGAGCCGTCTATGCTTGGCCACGCGCGCAGGGTCGTGGCAACAAAAGACAACACTATTATTGTTGGCGGACGTGGCAAAAAAGCGGATATTGAAAAGCGTATTGCCCAGCTCAAAGTTCAACGTGAGCAGATTACGTCAAAGTATGATGTTGAAAAAATCGACGAACGAATTGCAAAACTTTCAGGCGGGGTCGCTGTGATCAAAGTTGGTGCCGCCACGGAAACTGAAATGAAATACTTGAAGCTTAAAATTGAGGATGCTGTTGCCGCTACGAAAGCCGCAATCGAGGAAGGTATCGTGCCGGGAGGCGGAAGCGCGTTTATCAAGGCGGCTGAAAAAGTTCGCGGCGTGGAATTTGACCCACATTCAGAGGAAGGGATCGGCTTTAACATTGTTTTGAAGGCACTCGAGGCGCCGCTTCGCCAGATTGCAATTAATGCTGGCAAAGATGATGGTTCTGTTATCGTTGAAAAAGTTAGAAATTCAAAAGGGAACAGTGGTTACGATGCTCTTCTCGACACCATGGTTCCCGACATGCTCCTCGCTGGTATTATTGATCCGGTGAAGGTGACAAGAAGCGCTATTCAGAATGCGGCCTCGGCGGCGGCGATTCTTCTTACCACTGAAGCAGCAGTTGCTGATGAACCAAAGGAAGAAAAAGCTCCTGCTGGCGGCTCGGGAATGGGCGGCATGGGAGGGGGGATGGATTATTAAGAAGGTGACAGGTTAAAGGGAAAAGGTGAAAGGTCGTTAAGAACCCTTAACGAATAGGGCATGCGAATGGAGAAGGTGTAAGAGAAAAAAACTTAAGAAAACAGCGCGGCTTCGCCGCGCTGTTTGTTTTCTTGAAGCTAAAAGCCTATCCACTATCTAACCGCAATACTATGAATAAAACTATAGCTTGTCTGCCGAAATGTCCAAATTTCTGCTGCAAATCGTCAATTTCTCGTCGACATAGCTCGCTATGCCTTCTCGAACTTTACGATTTTCGCTTAGAAATTTGGACATTTCGCCTAGACATTAGATAGTGGAGAGGCTCTAACACGGATATGACCATATTTAATAAAAAAGTATGATATAATTGCTTTATTATTAAAAGCTAACTTTTTTCTATGGCGAGCATTATTGTTGCAATACTAGCACTCCTTCTTATCGCAAGCGGTCTTTTCGACATTATTCCATGGACATTTAACATTCCGGCAATTGTCATTCTTTTGGTGCTATGGCTGGCCGTTTCGTATAATCGTTTTGTTACTCTTATTAATAGAGCAAAGGAAGCATGGGCCGACATTGATGTTCAGCTTAAACGGCGGTATGACCTTATCCCGAATCTCGTGAATACTGTCAAAGGGTACGCAACACATGAAAGTCAGGCGTTTGAGAAAGTGACGATGGCGCGGGCGGCGGCAATCGGCGCTCAAAATCTTCCGGCAAAAGCCCAAGCAGAGAACATGCTCTCCGGCGCGCTCAAATCGCTTTTTGCGGTTGCAGAAGCCTACCCTGATCTTAAGGCGAATCAAAATTTCCTCGAGCTTCAGCGTGAGCTCTCGGATACTGAAAACAAAATCCAAGCCGCCCGACGCTTCTACAATGGCAATGTCCGTGATCTCAATATCAGTATTGACTCGTTTCCCTCAAATCTTGTCGCAAGCGTTTTTAGCTTCCACAAGATGGAATTTTTTGAGCTCACCGAAGAAGTCGCTCGCAATCCCGTCGAAGTCAAATTCTAGAGGCGGGAATACAGATTCTTTCCTTTTTTTACTGCTCTCTCCACTTTCACCTATGATGTAACTTATTCCTTATGTCCATTTTTACATAATTTATGCGGTCGCATAAATTATGTAAAAAATATTATGCGACCACATGTTTCTTCAAAAAAAAGGACGCGGCTTAAAAACGGAGAAATTAAAAAAATAATTCTTCGAACAGTCCTTTCTGCTGGTATTGTCGGCCTTGCCATGACATCACCCCTTATCGCTAAAAAAATTTTAGCGATATATGGTAAGCACAAGAGAAAGTATCATCCCAAGTATTACGCTTCTGCCACCATAGCGGATATGTGCAAAAAGGGTCTTATTGAAATGAAGAATGAGCACCTGCTTCTTACTTCACGGGGCGAAGCCGTTCTTGATAAATATCGTCTTGAGGAAAATTCACTGCAAAAGAGGAATAAGAAATGGGATGGCAAATGGCGCGTTGTAGTGTTCGATATTAAAGAGCGGTTTCGCAATATCAGAAATAAGGTAAGATCAGAACTACAATCTTTTGGTTTTAGAAAACTACAACATAGTGTTTGGATCACTCCTTATGATTGCGATGATCTTATTGCGCTCTTAAAGATAGATATGCGGATAGCCGAAGACGTGGAGTATATGCTCGTCGAGACACTAGAGAGTGAGGAACGGTTCAAAATAATGTTCAATCTGTAAAAAATAGCTTTACATAATATATGCGGCCGTCGTTACTTATGGAAAGTACAACATATATTACTTCGAGAAAGGATATACACTTTTTTACAAGTGGATGACTCAAGAGTAAATTCATTTTGAAATTAGTAAAATACCCTATACTATATTCTCATGGCTACTATGTACAGTCATAAAGATGCAAATGTCAGGAAGACATGGGTTCTCATGGGCGTCTTTTTTGTTGTTGTGATAGCGATCGGATGGGCATTCAGCTATATCTATGAAAGCCCCGGGATTCTCTACATCGCAATTATTGTGAGTCTCATTATGAATGTTGGCAGTTATTGGTTTTCTGACAAAATCGTTCTTCGCATGTATCGAGCGATTCCTGTAACAAACGAAAGTCATCCCGATCTCTATAACATCGTCGAGAACCTTTCAATCACTGCCGGTCTGCCAATGCCTCGTCTCTACGTTATTCCTGATTCTGCTCCTAATGCGTTTGCGACTGGCCGTAACAAAGAGCATTCCGCCGTCGCGGTCACCGAAGGGCTTCTTCATATATTGGACAGAACTGAACTTGAGGGGGTGATTGCTCATGAGCTTTCTCATATTGGCAATCGAGACATATTACTTTCCACGGTTGTGGTGGTTTTAGTTGGCTTTATTGCATTGCTTTCTGATTTTTTCATGAGGGCATCATTCTGGGGGCATCACGGTCGAGATGATAGGGGTAGGGCAGGAGCTATTCTTATGATTATTGGGTTTGTACTTGCGCTTCTTGCGCCAATCGCCGCGACGTTAATTCAGCTGGCCATTTCAAGAAAACGCGAGTTTCTTGCCGATGCTTCCGGCGCTTTGCTCACTCGCTATCCTGAAGGGCTTGCGCGGGCGCTTGAGAAAATCAGCTCCTACGGCCGCCCCCTTATGCGCGCCAACAATGCCACAGCACATCTTTTTATTTCAAATCCTTTTGGTCAAGCGGCGGGCAAACTCTCTAAACTTTTTATGACTCACCCGCCAGTTGAGGAGAGGGTACGGGCGTTGCGTGGTAGTTAGAACCCCTCTCAAAAATAATGACTGAAATCAATACTCAAATTTCGAGGAAAAAATCGAGGATGAGAAGCGAATCGTAGCAGTGCTACAATGAGCTTCGAAACTCGATGTTTTTACCGAAATTTGAGTGTTGAGACAGTCAAACGGGATCTATGCAAATATTGGTTATTTTTGAGATCGGTTCTTATTGCCTTGGGGAAATAAATCTCTATACTGTAGGTTCTGTATTGGAAGAAATGGAAGGTTCGCATAGTGGTCTAGTGCGCACGCTTGGAAAGCGTGTGTGGGGAAACCCACCAGGAGTTCAAATCTCCTACTCTCCGCTTTCGTCACGACGTAGCTTTAGCGAAGTCGGACTTCATAAATCTACTTCGCGACTTCGGCGTGATAAATCCGCTATAATACAATGACATCAATACGGTTATATCTATTTATTAAAATGCAAAGATGGTTTTTATGTTAAACAAAACAACCAAGCAGAAAGTAGTTGTCTATGTCATCAAGAACGATAAACTCTTGGTCTTTCGACACCGCGATTTCTCATACGAAGAAGTAGGTATCCAAGTTCCAGCCGGTTCAATAAAAGAGGGTGAGAAACCGGAAGTGGCTGCTTTGCGCGAACTCAAGGAAGAAACAGGATATGACTGTTTTCAGATCGTCGATCCTCATCCGTTGGGTATAGAAAAATATGATATGACACCGTATCGCTCAGAGATTCAGGAACGCCACTTTTTCCTAGCAGTACCTACAGCGGATTTACCGGATCGCTGGGACAGTCAAGAAACTCATGATGGCGAACAAGAACCAACTTGCTTTGAATGTTTTTGGATACCGGTAACCGCTGGACACATTCTCCAAGCAGGACAAGGCGCGCTTCTACATCTAATTCCTGAAGTTACTTTCAACGTTGACTAACCAAAGATACTTACCTGTGTACATTGGTGTCACCATCCTTTTTTGGATTTCAGTCGGAACGGATCGTGGATCGGTAATGATAAAGAATGGCTCGTCAGGTACTCCGCTTGATGGCACCTCAAGCGATCTGCCGCCGTTATAATAACGAAGTGTTTCCCAGTAGAGGTGGTTATGAACGTAGATTTTTTCCGTACTGATATTTTGGTCGAGAAGAAGCCCAATCTTTTTTTCTTCTTCTGTAAAAGCTCTGAAGTAGTCAGTATCGGCCACGTTCCAGCCAAAATTAATCCCGCTTGCCAGGCCGACGAGTGTGAGTATCGCGAAAAATCCAACAAGAATTTTTTGCTCGAATTCAACAAGTGAGCGATGGTATACGTTGAATGAGAGTCCAATGGCAAGCGCCCATAGGGGATAGAGCGGCATGAGGTAGTAAAAAAGTTTAGTGCGTGACATCGAAAAAAGGCAGAAAATAAAGATGGCGGAGAGTGAGAGTGCTAAGGGGAGGCGTAATGCTTCTTTGTTTTTTTTGAAATTTAAGATGAGCCACGCCAGCGTGCCACAGAAAACCAGTACCCAAGGCTCTGTAAGTTTAAAAAGATTTCTAACATAGTCGAGGATGGTGATGTTGCCGCCCAGCATATTGCTGTTGAAACGACTCATGATGTGTTTGCCAAAATATTCCTGCCAAAAGATCGGTCCAAAATGTGAAAACGAGGCATAGTGCCACGGCACGACGACAAGAAAAAAGCCCACTGCACCAAGCCACAACCACTTTTGTTTCAACCACGACCAATCTCGTTCAAACATGCTGATGATACATATGATAGGGATAGCGAGAAACCCTATCACGCTCTTCATGAGTATACCGAAACCTATGGCGACACCGATTCCTACAAGCCATCGAGCATTGTCTTTTCTTCGCAAGAAGCAATATATGGTCGCAACAATACACAGCGTTACAGGGACATCAAGTCGCATCTGTCGAGCGGCATCAATGAAGCTGCTGTTGGTGGTAAGGATGGCCCCGGCGAAAAAAGCGGCAATGGGGTTTTTGGTGAGACGAAGCGTCGTGTGATAGAGCAGTATCACAAGAAGAAGTCCTGCGACCGCCGAGGGTAGTCGTTCAGCGAATTCGTTCATGCCGAAAAGCTTGACGCTCGCTCCAGCTAGCCAGAAATATAGAGGAGGTTTGTCGAACCATGGTTCACCGAGGTATGAAAAGGTGATGTAATTCTCCGAAAGAATGCTTTCGCGGAGGACGGTCGCGTAGGTCGCTTCGTCGTAGTCTATAAACGCATCTTTTCCTAGATTGAAAAATAAAAGAAAGGCACTTAATAAGAAAAGTACGATACATAGTCCTCTGTTTAGTTTGGGTGAATATTCTCCGAGCATGGCGTTAATAATACATCATCATGGCGGAACACAAGTCGGACGTATGTTGAGTTGACTTTGAAAAAACGTGAGTATACTATGCCGCTAGATGAACATTAGAAATTGTTTTTACTGTGGGGCAGGAATCCGAGAATGTATGGGATTTGTTCTTGCTCGTGATGTTTTACAGAAGCAGGAAGGCGGTATCGCAAGAGAGCTATGCGCTAAATGTGGATTCGTGGCCATCGAGTTTCCGGAGAGGTTCTTGCTAGCGCTTAAATCCTTCGATAAACCTTCTTGAGCGAAGGTTTTTTCTTTGCTTAATATCTCTAAACCGGTACTATATGGACTAGACGTTCACGAAAAGGAAAAATATGCATCGAAATGCAGAAGAATGGTTTCAGCTGTACATTAGCCGCGGATCCTTCTTACAAAGCGGCGTGGAGGAAAAGGACGATCATTTCATTCTACGGAGCGGAGTTCACTCCCGAGGATATTTCAACTCAACATTTATCACGGAAGATCCCGTCTTATGTAAAGAAGCCTGTGCCGACCTCTTGGAATCTTTAGCGGGAGGAGGTGTAACGCCCGATAGGATTATAGGCTCTGCGTATGGGGCCATCTATCTGGCTGGAGAAATGGCGCGCCTTCTTGGTCTTGGTGTGAAGCGAGGATTTACAGAAAAAATTGACGGCCATCTTAAACTCCGGCGTTTTGCAGTGAGGTCAGGGGAAGTTATCAGGGTGGTTGAGGATGCGATAACTCTAGGGGGCAGCGTGGCGGAAACGATTGGAGAGATTCTCGCCAAAGGTGGCGTTGTTTTGCCCGAAATCTGCGTCATCGTGAATCGCTCTGGAAGTGATACACTTGTTGCTGCGGGTAATGAGTATAAAATCATTTCGCTTATCCGGCACGAACTCCCCGTCTGGTCAGAAGCAACTTGTCGAGACTGTATCAACGGTTCAAAGGCGATTCATCCCAAGGTGGTTGCCTAAACTCATCCTATCCGAAAGGCTGGGATTTTTTAATGCTTGGGTGTGAGTTTGCTATACTACGAGTATGAATATCGCAGGAATACTCGCTGTTGTCGCCCTTATTTCTCTTTTTGCCGGAAATATCTTCTCAACAACGTCGAGTGTGGAAACTACTCATAACGTCGAGGTGTCAGCACAACAAGGCAGTGTCGCGACAACAAGCCTAAGGGTTCTTCGGAGAGGAGATATTGTCCTTAATCTTCTAGTCGCCGATACGGATGCAACCTTAGAGCGGGGGCTTAGCGGTCGCAGCGCCCTTCCCCCCGATCAGGCAATGCTTTTTGTCTTTCCGGAACCTCAGATTTATAGTTTTTGGATGAAGGATATGAAATTTCCGATTGACATTGCTTGGCTCGACCCCGTTAGAAACAACGATCCTAAAGAACGATCTGTTTCTAACGGGGCAGGCCAACTTCTTAAGGTTGTTTATATTAAACATAACGCATTGCCTGCATCCTACCCTGAATTTTTTGTGCCTCCGCACAAGGCGCTGTATGTACTTGAGACGAACGCACATTTTTTTGAAAAAAATAATATTTCGGTCGGTGACACGTTCTCTTTCTCCCCTTGAATCATCTTGAGCCTGTGGAAAACTCCTAAAAATTAAATTTTGTGCAGACTGATGATTGCTATGTCAGGATTTAGGATCTCCTCTCTCTAAAATCATTCCAGAAAAAGGTTACCATACTGTGCTTTTTCACGCGTACATCTGAGACAGTGTTTACATCATTTTATTTTTGTATTGTGCCCGTTAAAAAAGCTTGCGCGGCGTTCTTTTTGAAAATTAATGGGGTACAATGAATACAAACGTAACTTTAATCAGTGTGAAGAAGAAAGCGCCAGAGAACCATGTGTAGGTTCAATGGTCCGCTATCCTCGTCTCTGATTATGTTGCGAGTCGCATTTATAAATAATTTATTAACGCAATTGTATGAGTATCACCATCACCAAGCACGACGGCAGCAGAGTCCCTTTTAATGCAGATCGGATTAACCGCTCCATCGAACGGGCGTGTTACGGACTTTCTGACCCTGTGGCGATGGTGACACAAATTGCGACTGAGACACGCATCACGCTCTACGACGGCATCCCTACCGACGAGATGGATCTTGCCACCATCAATGCTGCTATTCAGAATATCAAGGAAGATATCGAATACGATAAAGTTGCGACTCGACTTCTTCTTAAAATGACGTATCGAAAGGTGATTGGGGAATACGACAAGGACGATCTGCAGGATCTAAAGAAAAAACACCGCGATGGTTTCATTACCTATATCAAAAAAGGTATTACGGAGAGACGTCTCCATCCGGACATGGGGACGAAATTTAATCTCGAGGTGTTGGCGGATACCCTTAACTTGGATCGAGACGAACTGTTTGTCTATGCCGGTCTCGACGGACTTATGAACCGCTACGCGCTCAAGGATATGGAGAAAAATCCTTTTGAAACACCGCAATATTTCTTTATGCGTATTGCTATGGGGCTTTCATACAATGAAGCGAATCCGAATGAATGGGCGAAAAAGTTCTATAACAAAATGTCCAAGCATGAGTACATCGCTGGCGGTTCGACCAACCTCGCTGCGGGCACGACACGTCCGGCACTCTCAAATTGCTACTTGCTTGAAATCCACGACGATATGGAGCATATTGCTAAGTCTGTTGCCGATATTATGCTGCTTTCAAAGGGTTCTGGTGGTATTGGTGCCTCGGTCACCAAGCTTCGTGCCGGAGGATCACCTCTTAAGTCACATTTCGGTGGCATCTCAACAGGCCCTACACCCTTCGCGAAAATCATCGACACCGCTATCCGCGCCATCCAGCGAGGGGGCAAGAAAAAAGGTGCACTTTGTTTCTATATGGAGAATTGGCACATCGATTTTCCGGAATATCTCGACTGGAAGCATAACGCCGGCGATGATTATCTCCGTATGCGAACCGCTAATACCGCTGTGTGGATCTCCGATGAGTTTATGAAACGAGTTAAAGAAAGTAAGGATTGGTACATGTTTGACCCCGCTGAGACAGCCGATCTGAATGAACTCTACGGATCTGCGTTTTCAAAAAGATACGCTGAGTACGTGACTAAGGCCGATGCAGGGCAACTGCGAACTTTCAAGAAAGTGCCCGCAAAAGAGCAATTCCGGCAGATTCTGGTTGCGCTTCAGACCACTTCTCATCCGTGGCTTACCTGGAAGGACGCGGTCAATTTGCGCGCACTCAACAACAATCGCGGCACTATCCATATGTCGAACCTCTGTACGGAAATCTGTCTTCCACAGGATCGCGACAATGTGGCAGTGTGTAACCTCGCTTCGCTTAACCTCGCCGCTCACGTCAACAACAAAGAAGTGAACTGGAGTCGACTTGAGGAGAGTGTGCGTTTCGCGGTACGCCAGCTTGATAACCTTATTGACATAAACATCCTTCCCATCCCCGAAGCTGTGAAGTCAGATAAAGAGAATCGTGCAATTGGCCTAGGTGTCATGGGCTTCTCGGATACTATCGAAAAATTGGGTCTTTCATACGACTCGGTCCACGCCTGGGACTTCGCCGACAGGATTTTTGAATTCATAAGCTATATGGCGATTGACGAGAGCGCTAACTTGGCGAAAGAACGTGGCAGTTATACACATTTTGGAGGGTCTGGATGGTCCAAAGGTAAAGTACCGGTTGACACGATTAAAACGGTTGAAGAAGATCGTGGCATTCCTATCACCGTATCTCGTGAGAGTAAACACAGGGGACTCAACTGGGATATCCTTCGAGCAAAGGTGAAACAAGGTATTAGAAATTCCACTTTGATGGCCGTGGCACCTAATGCGAATATTGGTTTGGTCGCTGGCACCACGCCTGGTATCGATCCTCGCTTTGCACAGGTGTTCTCCCGAAACAAAATTTCTGGAAAGTATCTCGACCTCAACCACAACCTGGTGAAAGACCTGAAAAACATGTGCATCTGGGAAAGTGTGCGAGGAACCATTATCGAAAATCAGGGAGACATTTCCAACATTCCTGAAATCCCTGACCATATTAAAAATATTTACAAGACATCCTTCACCACCTCACCTCACGCCTTCATCGAGGTGGCGGCTCGGGCACAGAAGTGGGTGGACCAGGCGCTTTCTAGAAACATGTATCTTGAAACTCGTGACATTGATGAGACGATGAAAATCTATCAATCTGCATGGGAGAAGGGGGTGAAAACGACTTACTATCTCCATATGAAGCCGCGGCACACGGCGGAGCAGTCCACGGTGGCGGTCAATAAAGCAGTGCGGATTGGTAAGGTTGGTTTTGCCGCCGTCGCTTCGATCCGAGAACGGGCAGCGCATGGTCCGGAGATGGGGGCGATTCCGTCACCTCTTCGTGTCACCATGCCGGAAAAAGTAGCAGTGCCTCTGCCTAAGCGTGTAGAAGAGCAAGAGATGAAAAAAGAGGAAGTGCACATTGAGCCGCAGAAAATAGAGACGACCGGTTTCGCCGAGGCTACTCCTTCACCGTCACTTTTTAACTCAACAGAGAAGGAATCACCAACAAATCCAGTTCCTCATGTTCTCCCTGGTAATAGTGCACCGCCATCTGTGCCAATGCCCGCTCAAGTTATGATGCCGCAGAAAAAAACTTCATATCAGTCGCTCGAAAGTCTCGCGGCCATGGCTTCAAAGGCACCAAAAGTGTGTCCGATTGATCCGCAAGAACGTCTTCAGTGTGATTCATGTCAGTAGTTCGTAAAATTTAAAGTCCATAATGTCCGTAAAGTAATTCAGACATACTTTATGATTTTTGTGAACTTTAAAAGTCATCTTTTTAACTTATACTTTAAGAACTTTATAAACCATAACAACTTTACAAACTACTATGCTCATCGGAAAAGCTTCGCCGGAAGATGTTAATCTGCACCCCCTTAACTACAAGTGGGCGTATGACCTGTATAACCAGGCTGTGAGGAATACCTGGTTCCCGCATGAGATTGCGCTTAAGGAAGATCTGGAAGATTGGGAGAAGATGACGGAAGATGAGCGGCACGCGGTCAAATTCCTTATGGCCTTTTTCAACCCGGCGGAGCTTATCGTCAACCGTTCTCTCGCCCTGGGAGTATATCCGTATCTAAAGTCGCCGGAGTGCCATCTTTATTTGGCGAAGCAGATGTGGGAAGAGGCAAACCATTGCGTGGCCTTTGAATACGTTCTCGAGACATTTCCCTTTGACCGCGAGACTATTTTCAACCTGCATCTCGAAGTACCTTCAATGCAGGCGAAAGAAGAATACATCCGCAAGTACATGAGAAGGATGACGGAGGTACAGCTCGATATCACCTCAACGGAAGGCAAGAAAGATTTCATTAGGAACTTGGTGGCGACGAACATTGTTATGGAGGGTGTGTGGTTCTACTCCGGCTTCATGGTGGCACTTTCTTTCAGACAGCGTAATCAGCTTCGCAATTTCGGTTCGATGATCAACTGGGTGCTCCGCGACGAATCTCTACATCTCCAGTTCGGTATCAACTTGATACACAACATTCTTGAGGAAAACGCTGAGCTTCTGACTGAAGAGTTCGCAAGCGAGATTCGCGATCTCGTTATTGAAGGGGTTAATCTCGAGGTCAATTACAATAAAGACCTCTTCCCTAACGGTATTTTGGGACTTAACGCTGACTATGTGAACCAATACGTGCAGTACGTGGCTGACCGACGTCTCGAAGAGCTCGGTATGCCGAAGCATTACAACGCCAAGAACCCAGCAAAGTGGATGTCCACCGCCACCGACGTGTTTGAACTCGTGAATTTCTTTGAAGCACAGAACACAAGCTACGAAGTGGACGGCCGGGCACATGCAAAGACAGAACAGAAGAAAGAAAAGACGGAAATAGGGGAGTAGTGTTTTAATTACAACATAAATTATGGGTTTTGCAAGGACTCTGTAGATAGTGTATAGTGATGGGGCTCTTGATATCGGATAGTTGCGCTAAAACAAAGGTTTTGGTGAGGAAAGTCCGAACACAGGCTGCATGAAAGTGCAGACAGCAAGGTAGTGGGTAACGCCCATCCGGCGCAAGCCGCGAGATGCGAACAGAGACGCTTGAGTTTGAAAAGACTCGGGTATCCGCTTCGGCGGATAAGCTTTCGTGGCAACACGAGAGGTGCAACGGCTAAACTCTTACCCCTGTGCAAGGCCGTGTCCGCTTTATGCGGAAGTGCCGCTTGAGATGAACGGTAACGTTCACCCCAGATAAATAACTGTCGATTACAGAATTCGGCTTATAGATATTTGGAGCATTATGAAAGAAGTCCGCGATGAGCGGGCTTCTTTCTTTGTTTACAGGTTCAATGTTTTGTTTTTCTGTACAAAATTCGACCGTTTTTGCTTTCTTGCAAAAAATTTTGTTGGTATACTATGTGTACTTATTTTTTATTCATAAACAAACACCTATGGAAATCGTGAATGCTAAGGAACTAGGGACGCACATCCCTGCACCTTCAAAATTTGAGCGTATCTCATTTATTCTTGTACTTGTACTTGTTTTTTTATTGCCGATATTTTTTATCCCCTCAGCGGTAGTGCCGTTCCAACTTTCTAAAACAGTACTATTGTCAGTGACGGTGCTCGTTGCCCTCTTTCTGTGGATTATCGCCCGTCTCAAAGATGGAGTATTCACGTTTCAGAAAAATTACGTTTCACTCTCCCTTCTTTCTTTACCGGTAGTAGTCCTTGTGGCGTCGCTCTTCTCAGGTAATGTCATGAGCTCTCTTATTGGCCAGGGCGACGTGGGAACTTTCACTTCAATATTTGTCTTGGCGGTGCTCATGTTCTTGGTGTCGGTGCTCGCTTCCTCCAAAGAGAAAATTTTCTACGCGTATCTCGCATTCCTTGCTTCGTCGTTTATCGTCGCCCTCTTTCACCTCGGCAGACTAACCTTTGGTCCTGACTTCATTTCCTTCGGCATCTTCACTGATTCGGCCGCAAACTTCATTGGTAAATGGAATGATGTCGGTATTTTCTTCGGCTTGGCAGCACTACTTTCACTTATAACACTTGAGTTGCTTCCTTTGGGTAAAAAGTTTAAATTTCTGCTCTATGTGGCGTTCGTGATTTCGCTGTTCCTAGTCATGGTGGTTAATTTCACCTTTATCTGGTATATGGTTGGCCTCTTTTCACTTATTTTCTTCGTGTATCTTGTTTCTTTCGGGCAGCCTGCTGAGGGTACAGAAAAGAAAAGAAGACTTTCGTTCCTTTCTCTCACGACACTTATTCTCTCACTTATCTTTATCCTTGGTGGTAATTCTATTAGCTCAGGGGTATCATCTTACTTTAAGATTCAATATGTTGAAGTTCGACCGTCGTGGGGTGCTACGCTTGATATTGCGCACAACACTCTCAAGGATCACCCTCTATGGGGTGTGGGTCCTAACCGCTTCGTCAACGAATGGTTGAAGTGGAAGCCGATTCAGATCAATAACTCACTATTCTGGAATACCGACTTTTCTTATGGTATCGGTCTTTTACCCACGTTTTTGGTCACCACAGGATTGTTAGGTACGATTGCATGGCTCGCATTTCTCCTCATGTTTGCGTATACGGGTTTTAAGGCGGTGTTGTCGACGATCGAAAACTCTGTTTCTCGATATCTTATCCTTTCTTCATTTCTCGTTTCGCTCTACCTGTGGAGCACTACTATATTCTACGTGCCGAGCGGTGTGATTGTGGCGCTTGCATTTATGTTCTCCGGACTTACCATTGCTGCCCTTTCACTCGAAGGTAGAGTGATAAACCTACGGGTCAACTTCCTTAAGGATCCAAAGGTTGGTTTCATCTCGATCCTCGGACTCATCGCTCTTTTAATGGGAACAATTGTGCTCGGATACGCGCATGTTGAAAAATATGTGGCAACCATCTATTTCCAAAAGAGTATCCGAGAAGCGAATACTAACAACAACCTTGTGGCAGCCGAGAAAAATATTGTCAGTGCAGTATCAATCAGCCGAGCTGACTATCAGTTGCGGGCGCTCGCTGAAGTGGGTATTGCTCGGATGAACGAACTTATTAATAGAAAGGATGTTTCACCGGAAGTGATGAAAACGGAATTTCAGAGTCTTCTCGCGAATGCTGTGACGAGTGCTAAAGAAGCTACTATTATCGACCCTACTAACTATCAAAACTGGCTTGAGCTGGGACGGGTATATGAAGCAGTGTTGCCACTTGGCATCACAGGAGCATACGAAAATGCTCGTGCAGCGTATGACCAGGCTCTTGCTCTGAATCCTCGAAGTCCTGGTATTTATCTGACCCTTGCTCGTCTTGAAATCGCTCAGAAGAAGCTACCTGGGGCTAAGCAGTTCATAGGCAAAGCGCTTGAACTTAAAAATGACTACACGGAAGCGATCTTCTTGTTGTCACAGATTGAGGCTGAAGAAGGTAACATAAAAGGGGCAATCAGCTCTGTTGAAGCGGCGGCATTCATAGCACCAAATGACTCCGGTATACTCTTCCAGCTTGGACTCCTCCGATACGCCGATAAAAATTACAAAGGAGCGGCTGAAGCGTTTGATCGAGCCGTGGCACTCAACACTTCCTACGCAAATGCCCGTTACTTCCTCGGTCTGTCGCTCAGTCAGTTGGGTATGAACAAGGAGGCGATCGTGCAATTTGAAGAAGTCCAGAAGCTTAACCCTGGGAACACCGAAATCGATCTCATACTGCAGAACTTGAAAGCAGGCAAAGCACCATTCGTTAACGCCAAGCCTCCTGTTGACGCAAAACCTGAAAAACGAAGCACATTACCGGTAAAGGAAAAATAGAAGAACAACATGGCAAGGCGTTTATTTAATTTGCTCCACAAAGAGGTAGGGGGTCTCCACGAGGCCGCTTACCTTTTAGGTTTTTTCGCCCTTCTCTCGCAGGTGCTTGCGTTGGTGCGTGATCGGCTCTTCGCCTATCATTTTGGAGCGGGTCACACTCTTGATGTGTACTACGCTGCCTTTCGAATTCCAGACTTTATCTTCGTCTCCGTTGCTTCACTGGTTTCAGTGTCGGTGTTAGTGCCATATCTCATTGAGAAAATCGATCGCGATCACGCTGAAGGTAAACGTTTTATCGACAGTGTGTTTGGTGTCTTTTTCCTCCTTATCACTGCCTCGAGCATCATTGTCTTCTTTCTGGTGCCGGTGCTTATTCCGCTCTTTTTACCTGGCTTTGCCCACGATCCGATGTTGAAAGATCTTGTAACACTTACCCGCATTCTTCTCTTATCTCCAATACTCTTGGGCATATCAAACTTTTTAGCGAGCATTACGCAAGCGTATAACCGATTCTTTATCTACGCTGTAAGCCCGCTCCTCTACAACCTCGGCATCATTATCGGTATCGTGGGGCTTTATCCTTATTTCGGACTTCCGGGGCTGGGATTCGGCGTCGTGCTAGGGGCTTTTCTGCATCTTATTGTTCAAGTTCCTTTTGTTGTTCATAAAAAGCTTCTGCCACGTTTTGCCTTCACGATGTCGCTTACGTCAGTGCTACCCGTCTTTATCCACTCACTGCCGCGTACTTTGGCACTTTCCGCTAACCAAATCGCTACTTTTTTTCTGGTGGCACTTGCATCGCTTCAAAGCGCAGGATCGATTTCGGTATTTAATTTTGCCTTCAACCTGCAGTCAGTGCCGCTTGCCATTATCGGAGTTAGTTACTCGTCGGCAGCGTTTCCCACGCTCTCTCGGCTTTTCCAAAGCGGTGAACGGCAGAAATTTATTGAGCAAGTGGTCATTGCGGCGAAGCACATTATCTTCTGGTCTGTGCCGGTAGTCGTGCTTTTTATCGTATTGCGTGCGCAGATTGTGCGTACTATCCTCGGATCAGGAAGTTTCAGTTGGACTGACACCCGTCTTACTGCAGCGGCGCTTGCGCTCTTTACTATTTCCGTTTCTGCCCAGTCATTAGTGATGCTCTTTGTACGTGCCTATTATTCAAGCGGCAATACAAAAAAGCCTCTTATTATCAACGTATCATCGTCGGTGATTATCGTGGTGCTGGGCTACTTGCTCCTCATTCTTTTTGAGCGCGCACCCATTTTCCACTACTTTATTGAAGCACTCCTTAAGGTTCCCGATGTACCGGGAAGCATGGTACTCGTACTACCACTCGCATATTCTGTAGGAGTTTTTGTTAATGCAGTGTTTCATTGGTATATTTTCCAGAAAGAATTTACAAGCTTCTCTGCGCCCGTGTTACAGTCCTTTTTTCAGAGCCTTTCAGCGTCGGTCATTATGGGATACGTCGCATATCTTGGTTTGAATTTCTTTGATGATGTGTTTGACCTCAACACCTTGCCTGGTATTTTCATGCAAGGTTTCTGTGCGGGAGTCCTCGGCATTATTGCTGGAGTTATCGTGCTCAAGCTGCTTAAAAATAAGGAATTAGATGAGGTGTGGAAGACACTGCATCGAAAGATTTGGAGGGTGAAGGTTATCGGCCCCGAACAAGGTACATTATAAAATAAAGCAACAAAATTGACTTTTCTGTTTAAAAGATTACTATCATGTCAGATTCACAGACATTGTATGAAAAGTTTAATACCAGTGCTAAGGGAAACGATTGAGAATGAATTTCCACATCTCAGAGAGTGGTTCTCTGTAAGATATTCCTCTATTGGAGGGGCCGTCATCATGAGAGTTTCATTTAAGGATGATAAGAAA
Organism: Minisyncoccota bacterium; assembly: GCA_036517115.1. Lineage (GTDB taxonomy): Bacteria > Patescibacteriota > Minisyncoccia > Phycocordibacterales > PALSA-1337 > DATDYB01. The sequence goes on from DATDYB010000004.1 coordinate 21,984, forward strand.
CGTCCATCGATCATTGTTGAGCTGGAAAGCTTCTTTGTGAGACTCGGGATGCGGCAAGCGGAACGGGTCGCGTCATTCGGCGTGGAGGTGGAAAATGACAAGAATAAAAAGAATGAGTACGAGTTCCTGTTGGGAAACGAACCTCTTCAGCAAGCGCTCTCTAAGCAACGAACTGTTACTATGAGTAGTGTAACGGTGCAGGATAGAGCAATAGTGACTGCACCACAGGAGTACTTCCAATTTCAACACTCGCTGCGCTAGTAGGAAATGTAGGTTGCTAATCTCGGAAGGCCGAGATTTTTTTAATTCTTTCTTGTTCCTCGAAATTTCGAGCCAATTCTGCTAGTATGGTTGAAAAGCTATGGATTCAAAAAACATCAGAAATTTCAGCATTATCGCCCATATAGATCATGGAAAGTCGACGCTTGCCGATCGTCTACTTGAAATTACGGGTACGATTGAAAAACGAAAGATGCAGGAGCAGGTCCTTGATTCGATGGAGCTCGAGCGTGAACGAGGCATTACCATCAAAATGCAGCCTGTAAGAATGGTCTACCATTCTGGGGGTCCCGAGCGAAACGAGGGACAGGAGTATATTCTGAATCTGATCGATACTCCTGGACATATCGACTTTTCGTATGAAGTGTCACGGGCACTGAAAGCGGTAGAAGGGTCGCTGTTGCTTGTTGATGCTACGCAGGGTGTTCAAGCTCAGACTCTCACGACACTCAACATGGCACGAGAACAGGGACTCACTATTATCCCCGTCATTAGTAAGATCGATTCTCCTCTTGCTCGTATTGAAGAGGTAAGGAAAGAAGTCTGTGAACTTCTGGAATGTTCTCCTGAAGATGTGCTTGGCGTATCAGGCAAAACAGGGGAAGGTGTTCCAGAGCTTCTTAAAGAAATTATTCGGCGAATCCCCGCTCCGAAGCAAGAAGAAGAGACGAAGGATTTTCGCTCTCTCGTATTCGATTTCCAATATTCCAACCACCGCGGAGTAATCGTCTACATCCGTGCTTTTAGCGGAGAACTCAAGAAGGGAGACCAACTGGTGTTCAAGGTTTCAAAAGAAAAATTCAACGCACTTGAAGTGGGAATTTTCGCTCCGGAAGAAACTCCGACCGACACCCTTAAAGCTGGCGAAATCGGCTATATTGTCACCGGCATCAAACAGCCCGGCATTGCTTCGGTAGGTGACACGGTCGCCTCTATCCGTGACACCCTGGAGCCATTGCCGGGATATATGAGTCCACGGCCCGTGGTGTGGGCATCTATCTATCCGGAAAGTCAGGATGATTTTACACTGTTAAAACAGGCACTAGGGCGACTTCGACTTTCAGACTCATCGTTTAGTCATGAAGAAGAATCGTCAGGAGCTCTTGGTCGCGGCTTTAGGTGCGGTTTTTTAGGTATGCTTCATCTAGAAATCATTACTGAGCGGCTTCGTCGAGAATTTCATCTCGAGCTCGTAGTGACAATCCCCTCCATCACGTACGAGGTGGAGTTCGTAAATGGCAAAAAGGAAATCGTGTACTCTCCCATTCATTTTCCGGACGACGGGCAGATTAAAAAAGTTTTTGAACCTTGGGTGAATTTAAAAATAATTACGCCTAGTGAATATGTGGGAGCGATCATGCAAAACCTTTACGACCACGAGGCAGAGGCGGGCGATACGCTTAACTTTGGAGACAACCGCACCACGCTCCAGGTCAAAATGTCGCTTCGTGAACTCATGAGAAACTTTTTCGATGAAATTAAAAGCATTACCTCCGGCTACGCTTCAATCTCATACGAGATAGGGGAGCTTCGAGAGGCAGATGTAGTAAGGCTCGACATCCTGGTGGCGGAGGAGCCTGTGCCGGCCTTTTGTCGCGTCGTATCAAGACGGCGAGTGCAGGAAGAGGCAGAGGAAGCCGTCCAGAAGCTCTATAAGGCTCTACCACGACAAATGTTCACTACCAAGATCCAGGGTAAAGCATTAGGGAGAATTCTTTCCTCAGAGACGATCTCAGCGCTCCGAAAGGATGTCACGCAGCATATGTATGGGGGTGACATCACCCGAAAAATGAAGCTTCGGGAAAAACAAAAGAAAGGAAAAAAGAAAATGCAGGAGAGGGGAAAAGTGAACATTCCCCATGATGTGTTCCTAAAAATGATGAAGAAGGAGTAGTTTCACCGTTAGAGCGAGGATGTTTGCAAAAAAGAGACTACGCAGCGCGGCCGGCGCGGAGTCCAAGGAAATTTTTCACCAGAAAAATTATCCGGTCTCTTTTTTGTAAATATCCAAGCGACTTTTATTGAAATATCGGCGTGTAGAGCATGATCATGCTCACGATGATGAGGATGCCAAGGATGACGGTGAAAACTCTCAAGACTTTTTTAGTTGTTCGGTGGAAAAGCATGAGAGAAGTATAGAATATTAAGTAGTATGTATCAAGTGTGTATGGCTTAGCCTTTATACTTACTACTCTATACCCTATACTTACTTACATGTTGGAATCCTATCATAAGAAAAAGATTAACAGGTGGCTTTATTCCAAATGGACTATGGCACTTCTTGTTGTTCTCATTGCTTTTGTTGCTGAGGCAACATGGGACGTATACCAAAAAGAAAACATAAGCGCCGCCAATTTACTGCGCATTGAAAAAGAACGAGATCGTCTCACTGAGCGTAAAGAAGAGCTCGAAAAAGAAGTGGCAAGTCTTCATACGGAGAGGGGTATCGAAAAGGAAATCCGCGCCAAATTCGGCGTGGTCAAGGCGGGCGAACATGTGGTGGTCATTGTCGGGGATGAACATACAACAGAATCAAATAAGAAAGAAGAGCCAAAAAAATCTTTTTGGGATACAATAGTGGCGTTATTTAAATAATTTTGCGAGTGTAGTACAGTGGTAGTATATGTGCTTCCCAAGCATAGGACGCGGGTTCGATTCCCGCCACTCGCACCATCAACGAACTGAACGGTTTTTTGGAAGCCAAAATGCGGGACGCGCGAAGCGCGTCCCAAGGATTCCCGCCGAATTCCCCCAACGAATTCAGAATTTTTGGCGCGCTGGCGCGCACTGATTTTTCGCCGAGGAGGAGGTTCGAGCCAAAGATTTCTTTGGCACAG
>DATDYB010000005.1:0-98155 GCA_036517115.1 Minisyncoccota bacterium
CCGAAGAATCCAATACCACCGATAACGGAAAGAAGAATAAGGAAAGGATGGATGTTAATACCCCGCTTCACCAAGAATGGCCCTAGAATGTTGTCGATGAGTCCTACCGCAACAACGGCCCATAGAAGTAAGCCTATCGCTGCCCCGGTGCTACCTGTAACAAAAAGATAGATCACGCCAGGAATGAGCACGATCGCGGTGCCGACACCGGGAATAAGCGAAGTGATAACCGCGATAGAGCCTGCGAGCGCAGGGTTGGGTACTCCAAAGATCGCGAAGCCGATGCCCGTCAACACGCCTTGAATCACCCCAACCGTCAGTGAACCTTTCACTACTGAATTCACGGCAAGTTCGAGCTTTTTGAAAATTTGTTCGTCATGAGTATCGACGAGCGGACTGTACTCGACTAAAGATTTTTTCAGTTTCGGCCCGTCCCGAAGCGTGTAGTAGAGCGCGACAAGGAGTAGGAAGAGTTTAAAAATTAGAATCGCAGTGCGAGAAAAAATGGTATCGAGATGCGACACTCCAAAGCTGAGCGCCGTTTGAACATACTGGCCCAGGTCAAGCGACTCGTCAGTTGGACGAATCCCTTCCGGCAACACGCGTGACGAAAGGCTGATAATGTTCTTCTCCAGCGTCTCAAGAGCAACAGTGCTTCCCCCACGCCCCGAGAGCGACGTGTACAGGTCACGCGTCTCCCCATATATCTTGAACGTAATAAAAAAGAGCGGGGCAAGCACCACCACGGCGATGATGCATAAGGTACAAAAAGCAGCGAACGATTCACGATTCCCCACTACCTTCTGTATCCGGCGGTTTACTGGAGAGAAAATGATCGCCAGTGTTATCGCAAGCACCAACACGTTCACGTAGGGTAGAAAAATAAAGACCACCAATAGAATGACTCCGGCGAGAAGTGCGAAGAAGAAATGATTTTCCATCGGGGAAATGTTTATCTTCATAGATGATACTAGTATATCGTCCCAGTGCCGATATTGCGAGCCGTTGAGGCTTGGGCCCACGATGGGACATACAGAGGTCTGACCTCTGTACACACGAAATCAGGTCTCAACCGAGACTTGATTTCTGGACTTGCTCCGCCGAGACCGCTGTCAGAAGACCTGGCAACCTCGGCAGCGGGACGCTACACTGTTCTCGACATTGCACTAACGAGACCGATGAGAATAAGGAGTGCTAGAACTCCAATACCGATTCCAATCCACTTTCCACTGATGCCACGTGACGTTGAAGCTCCGGCCACTTCACTGGTGCTTACTATATCTGACGTGGTAGACACCTCGTTGGTGTTGTCAATACTGGTAGTTCCGAGAGCTTCCTCGCCTGTATCGAGAGACAGATCGCCCTGCGGAGTTTGGAGTACCATAGTACCTGATGTTTTTGTCTTCACCGTGCTGATCTTCGTCTTCGCAACCGCCGCCCTAGAAGGCTCTACGTAGGTTTGTGTAGTTTGCACACCTGCTACCGTACCCCCAAAAACATTGTAACTTCCGATTCCCATCGAGCCCGTCACGAAGGCAGTAAAGACCGCACTGTTGTTAATCGAGTCGTTCTGCGAACTGTTAGGCATTCCCACAGTAGAGCTTGCAAGCGCCACGATCGTGCTCATTCCAGAAGTGTGAGCAACGAATCTTACTTTTCCGAGTACCGTTGTAGTTGCTGTAGAACCGAGAAGTCGAACGGTGCGAGTAATCCTTCCCTGCGCGTTGTCGATGACCGTACCATCACTCGTCGATGTGCTGTATGCCACACTGGGGGTAAATGACACAACATTCAAGACGTCGGGGCGAAATTGCAGTTCGAGGTCAACCGCGCCAAACTGAGACTCGCTCGTCAAAAGTACGTTGACATCAAACTGTTCACCCGGATTTACAGTGGTGGATGAGGGTGAAAACGATACAGTGGTGAGTGCTTCCGCGTGATGCCCCCATGCTCCAAGCAGTGTGACTACAGTGAGTACCGCTCCGATTAAAAATTTTTTGCTTATTGTTTTCATGGTTTAAATATATTTTTTAATAGATCCGGAATTCGACCCTATCCGGCTGCTTCCCGCACAATTAAAAAGAAGGCCGTGGTGGCCTTCTTGTTGCGCGAATGAAGCAAGGAAAGAAATTTTCCCGAAAGATTGCAGTATGCTGTTCTCATGTTGTTTGTTGCATACGATTAAATTCTCCTTTCCCTATTTTTACCGTAACAGATATGATCTCTTGATGTCAAACGGAATTTGTTCTTTCGTGTGGTATTCCAGGAACAATCCTCGAAGAAGCCCTCGGGTATTCCTAAAAAGTGGCCGGATAAAACTCGCTCCCGAACAAACCTTCCTCGAACCCGGAAATCCGCCCCAGCGGGGCGATTTCCTTGTCGTCGCACTAGGCCGCTGTCAAGAGCCCTCGCTCAGAAGCTCGGGTCGTTGACAGACCATGCCGGCCTTGCTCCTCAGGTTCTCAGAAGGTTGTTCTGTCGCTTTGTCGGTGAGAATCTGCGTAGTCTCTTTTTTGCGGTATTGCTCGCTATTGTGTATTAACTCCAACAATGACTAGCTTGCCCTACTTCACTGTGCTAATCTTACGGCAGAAATTCAACACAAACACAACCACAGAAAGGACATTGAATGAAACCCCAAATACTTATCGTTGAGAACGGTTGCCAATACACCGCGCTAATCGCTACAGCCCTACAGGAACTCGAAGTGGGTGCGGTCATCCTACCTCCCGAACACGTTGAAGTATACCTTCGCACGCATACTCCGAAAGGCATCATCCTTTCGGGAAGCGGAGCGAGCGTGTACGAGGAGAACGCTCCAAGCCCGCCACAGTCCATATTCACCCGTTGCATTCCCATCTTGGGAATTTGTTACGGCATGCAGTGGATCGCGCATACGAACGGCGGTACTGTCGAACCCATACAGAAAGCAAAAAGATATGGACCCGGACGAGTGAGACTTGATACGAGCAATATTCTTTTTGAAGGTATCAACGTGCAGCAGGACGTATGGGAAAGCCATGGCGACACCGTCACGAAGTTGCCTTCGAGCTATCGCCTCATCGGCAAATCAACTCATAGTGACACACCCGTCGCTATGAGCTTCGACCACTTGAAAATCTTTGCCCTTCAGTTCCATCCGGAAGTTCCAGAAACGAAATGTGGCAGACAGATTTTAAAGAACTTTGCGTTCGAGATATGCGGTTGCACGCGCGATTGGACCCCCGACAACCAAGTGTGTGATATCCAAGAGCGAGCTATGGAAGAAATCGGCCCCACAGATATCGTCATAGCCCCCTACAGCGGAGGTGTAGACTCGTCCCTGGTGCTGGCACTCTTAGCTCCGCTTTTAGGAAAACGGCTTTTTGCCATGACCCTCGACGGTGGACAACTTGGTTATAGAGAAATCGAAGAGATTATCCGCCACCGAAAACTTATCGGCTTGCCTCATCATGAGATTGTCGAGGTACGTGACGAGCTGCTCAGAGCGCTTAGAAACATCGTCGACCCGCAGAAAAAACGACATGCTTTTCGGGACGTGTACGTTCGAGCCATCACTGCATTCGCCCGTCGGCACGGCAAGCCGAGACACATCGTGCTCCTCCAGGGAACACTCTGGCCGGACCGCATCGAGTCAGGGGTGATCAAGGATCATCACAACATCGGCATTCAGATTCCGGGCGTACGAAATATTCATCCGCTCGATACTCTGTTCAAGTACCAGGTGCGAGGCATCGGCCGCGCCTTGAAACTTCCGCCTTCCATCACCGAACGTCCGCCGTCTCCCGGTCCGGGAAATACCGTACGCATCGTCGATCAGGCAGTGACCAAGGAAAAACAGGACATGGTCGCATGGGCAGATCACGAAGTGAAGACCATTCTTCGCCACCACGGACACTACGACAACATTTCCCAACTGGTGGTGGCAATCGGCTGCCGTTCGGTCGGCGTCAAAGGCAGTAAGCGCTCCTACGGCCACATGGTAATGGTTCGACCCGTCGTCACGACGACCTTCATGACCTCCCGTCCCTACAGCATTCCTGAGGATGTTCAGGACGAGATCATCGCCAGGGTCACCCAGCATGATGCACTAAACCGGGTTCTCTTCGACAGGACGCCAAAGCCTCCGGGCACCACGGAATACGAATGAACATCACACACTCTCCTTCGCGGAGAGTTTTTCTTTGTCGTACCTTTACTTTTAGAAGCTTCTTATATAGGCTGTGGGCAGATCCCTGCATCCGCAGGAAAAGAACCAAAAAAGAAAGGAATAGTATGGTTAAAAGTAGTAAGTCCTTTGACAACAGAGACATTGATCCGTTTTTTGCAAAAATGGATGAACTCGGTTTAGCGCTCGCTTACGAAGACGTCCGGCTTGAGACCGGACCTTCAGAAGTACTGCCTAAGGACACTGTCCTTACGACGTACTTTTCACGGAACATTCCCTTGAAAATTCCGATCGTGAGTGCGGCCATGGACACCGTGACAGAGTCAGCAATGGCCATCGCCCTTGCCTCGCAAGGAGGTATCGGCATCATCCATAAAAATCTGACGCCCGACAGACAGGCGGAAGAGATTCTCATCACCAAGCGATATCTTAACGGCCTGATCGAAAAGCCGATCACTGTACAAGAGTCACAAACGCTTGAGCAAATTGAGAACATGCGCCGGGAGTCTCGATATCGATTCGAAACATTTCCCGTGCTCAATAACGAAGGAAAGCTCGTGGGCATCCTCACGCATAGTGACTTTGCCACCGCATCAACGTTGTCGGTCACTGCCAAGCAGGCGATGAGCACCAAGCTCGTGACGGCGCCGAAGGGCACGTCGCTCAAACAAGCTCACCGGCTCATGACCAGCACTAAGAAAAAAGCAATCCCCTTGGTAAATGAAAAGGGTGACTTAGCTGGACTCTATATCCTCTCGGACTTGCGACGGATCATCAAACAGGATGAACATTCCTGCAATGTCGATAAAGACGGACACTTGCGCGTCGGAGCCTCCATCGGCACCAGCGACGAATCATTGCTTCGAGCAGAAAAATTGGTAGCGGCCGGCGTCGATGTGCTCGTCATTGACACAGCGCATGGCGACTCCGCACCGGTGTACGCAACTCTGCGCGACATCAAGCGGGCCTACCCCCACAAAGATGTGGTAGTAGGCAACATTTCATCGGCTCGCTCAGCAAAAAAACTGCTCGAGGCCGGTGTTGATGGCATCAAGGTCGGACAAGGGCCAGGCTCAATCTGCACTACACGGGTAGTGACCGGTTGCGGCTGTCCCCAACTTACAGCAGTGTATGAATGTGCCAAAGCTGTGCGCGGGTCGGGTGTACCGATTTGTGCCGACGGCGGCATTTCATATTCGGGACATCTCACCATTGCGCTCGCGGCGGGTGCGAACAACGTCATGTCCGGATTGTTGCTCGCGGGAACGGATGAATGTCCGGTACCCATCGAGACGTTGAATGGCATGAAGGTAAAAAAGTACCGTGGCATGGGCTCCCCGAGCGCCATGGCTGCAAACAAAGAATCGAGAGAACGATACCGACAAGGCGAAGCCGCGGGCAATAAAACCGTGGCCGAGGGCGTTGAAGCTTATGTTCTCTATCAAGGGTCACTCGAAGAAGTCGTGTTTCAAAACCTCGGCGGCTTGCGGGCGGGGCTCGGATATGTTGGAGCAGCTTCCATAGAGGAGCTGCACGAAAAAGCACGTTTTAGACGGATGACACAGGTGGGCTTGAGTGAGTCACACCCGCACAATCTCATCGTCATCGAGAGCGCGCCCAATTACAGGAGTAAATCATGAACTCAATTGAACGGTTAGTAAAAAACCATCGCACCATCGCAGTAGTCTGCAACCAATGGGGCGACTCGGGAAAAGGAAAAATCGTTGACTATCTTGCCGAATGGGCGGTCGTGATAGCAAGGGGCACAGGAGGCGCTAACGCAGGCCACACGATCTGGATTAAAGATAAACAATTTATCTTTCATCTCATCCCCTCGGGAATCTTGTATGATTCGGCTGGGAAAGTTAATGTCGTCGGCAATGGCACCGTCATTGATCCGTGTGTTTTCTGTGACGAACTTTCCATTCTCAATAAAGAATCGGTTAGCTTCAATCACTTGAAGATCGCGCTCAATGCCAAGTTGGTGCTTCCTCACCACGTCCTCATGGACTTGGTACAGGAACAAGAGAAAGCCCAGGGTTCTGGGAAGCTTGGAACTACCGGCAGAGGAATCGGTCCGGCATATGTCGACCATTACGCCCGCACAGGGCTCGTCATCGGAGATCTGTTGAACAAAGACCTGCTCCGAAAGAAGCTCGTGAGCAATCACGAAAGCAAAAAACACTTCTTTCGATATCTCCTCCAACAACAAGAGTGGATTGATATTCCCAAAATCATGGGTAGCGAACGTCTGGGAAGCGGCATGTTCTACGACAACGTCACCGTCATCGATCTCGATGCGGTTATCGAAAAATACACACGATGCGGGGAGGTCATCAAAGAGATGATCGTCGATACCGACACCTTGATGCGCAAGGCCTTAGGAAGAAACAACATTCTTCTGGAGGGTGCTCAGGGAAATCTTCTCAGTATCGACTTCGGAAGCTACCCGTATGTCACGTCGTCTGATTGCTCAGTCGAAGGACTGGCAAAAGGCGTCGGCCTTACTAGCCGTGCAGTCGATCTCACACTAGGACTGGTGAAGGCCTGCTACATGACACGAGTTGGTAGTGGTCCCTTTCCTACCGAAATGGGAGGAGATGAATCAGCCGAGTGGTGCGACTCGGGAATTCGTCAGGCGGAAGAAAAGAAAGCTGCAGTTGATGCGATCGCGTCTATCAACGACGAACGAGAGTTCTGGCAGGGCGTAAGGGTACGCATGGAAGGTGACGAATACGGCGCCACGACCGGGCGGCCGCGACGAACTGGATGGCTCGACCTTCCCCTTCTGCGATATTCCCGCATGATGAGCGGCGATGATATTGTCATCACTAAGCTTGATGTGTTGGATGCCTGCAAAACAATCAAACTCTGCACGGAGTATGAATACACCGGACCTACCTTAAGGCTCGGGGAACGCATGCTTCACGCAGGAGATCGTCTCCGTACGGCGATTCCTTGTGCCGAGGTATTGTCTCATTGTCGTCCCATCTACGTAGAGTGTGAGGGGTGGCAGAGTGATATCACCAAGGCTCGAGTGTGGGACGACCTCCCGCACTTATGTCAAAAGATCCTCCGTCAGATTGAAAAAGAATCCGAAACCACCATCAGGGTGGTGTCCGTTGGTCGAGAACGAGAAGCGACCATTGTTCTGTAAGTACACAACCACAGCGTTCGCGCTGTGGTTTTTTTAATATACTTCTAATTTCTGCTTCTTAAAACCGAAATGCTCTTCGTTGATGAGCTCGATAAGTTTTGGTTTGACCACATACCACGAGTCACCTTGCAGCACATCATCGGTCTCTGTAGGCAGGGGTTTTTTTCGTTTCGCGAAATGTTTCGTGGCAAGATCAAAGCGCGGACCGTCGATCCTTTCTGCAACACCGGAGAATTGGATAGCTAAATTTTTCTCCCCTTGTCCGCTCACGGTGATGGTCCCAGCAACCTGCGGGTTTTTTAAAACCGCCTCGGAGTGTCGCACGTCCGGGTCCGACATCCAATAAATGTTCAAAGTATCATCAAAAATATAAATCACCGGCGCGATCCATATTCCACCGTCATCGACGGTAGCGAGGTGCAAAAGATAGCCCTTCTCTAAAACTTCCTTTACCAATTCTTTAATTTTTTTCACACAATTTTACAAGGTCGAACCTTGTATTACACACCATGACACTTTTTAAATTTTTTGCCACTGCCGCATGGACAATTATCATTCCTACCAACATTCCCATACTGGCTTTGACGTCCCAGTGCCGACATTGCGAGCCGTTGAGGCTTGGTCCCCATGGTACTTGTCCCAAATGGGACCTGCTCCAAAGGAGCCGCAACATCGGCAGCGGGACGTCCCATGTTCGGCAACACCCTGATGATCTGGCTCGTCGTCGCCTCCTGCATTTCTTTGAAAAGCCTGAGTCCCTCGCGTTTGTATTCAACCAAAGGATCACGCTGGCCGTAAGCTCGCAAATTCACGCTTCCTCGCATATAGTCCATAATTTCCAAGTGCTCCACCCAGAACATGTCGATGGTCTGGAGGAAAAGCTGTCGTACCATGTTGGTAAAGGATTCCTGTCCGAGCGTTGTTTCTTTTTCTTTAACAACTTTTTGGAGGGCTTCATCGCCTACCACCACCTCACCCAACCTTCCCTTAACTTCTTCTGGAGTACCCAGCAAAAGGGCTCTACGTCGTTCATACACCACTTTTCGCTGAAGGTTTAAGACGTCATCATATTCAAGAACGTGCTTTCTTGTATCAAAATTGAAACCTTCGATTTTTGTTTGTGCTGTCTCGAGCGCCCTCGATACTAGTGAATTCTCGATCGGCTGATCTTCCGGAATGCCAAAACGGCCCATCACCTTTTTCATCATGTCGCTTGCAAACACGCGCATGAGTGAATCCTCAAGAGAAACATAAAATTGCGTCGCGCCTGGATCACCCTGCCTACCGGATCGGCCACGGAGCTGGTTGTCGATGCGGCGCGCTTCGTGACGCTCGGTACCGAGTACAAAAAGACCGCCGATGGATTTCACTTCTTCATATAACTCTTTCGTGCCCGGGTTGCCGCCGAGTTTGATGTCGACGCCGCGGCCCGCCATGTTGGTAGCGATAGTGACGGCGCCCTTGCGTCCCGCTTGGGCGATGATTTCCCCTTCACGCTCATGGTTCTTGGCGTTCAAAAGCTCATGAGGTATTCCCTCACGCTTGAAATACTCCGAGAGCACCTCGTTTTTTTCGATGGATACCGTACCAACAAGCACAGGCATCCCTTTGGTATAAAGCTCTTTGACGGTGCGGGCAATGGCCTGAAATTTTCCCGATTCGGTCTGGAAGATAAGGTCGTTGTGATCCTTGCGGGAGATCGATTTGTTCGTCGGCACCACGATAGTCTCAAGACCATACACTTTATAAAATTCCTCGCTTGAGGTCTTGGCTGTACCCGTCATACCGGCAAGCTTTTTGTACAACCTGAAATAGTTCTGGAAAGTTATGGAGGCAAAGGTGCGTGACTCTTTCTGGATGGACACACCCTCCTTGGCTTCGATAGCCTGATGTAGTCCTTCGCTCCATCGTCTACCAGGCTGAAGCCGGCCAGTAAACGAATCAACGATAATTACCTCATCGTTTTTAACAACATAGTCCGTATCGCGCTTAAAAAGCGCCTTAGCACGGACGGCGGTCTCAAGATGGTGCACGTATTTGATGCCTTTTTCAGTATATATATTTTCCACACCGAGCGATTTTTCCGCTTTCTCGATACCCGCATCTTTAAGCGTGATCGCTTTAAGCTTCTCATCTACTTCATAGTCCTCGTCTTTGTTAAGTCCGAGAGCTATGCGAGCGAACGTGACATAGAGACCTTCCGACTCTGTTGTTGCGGAAGAAATAATAAGCGGAGTCCGTGCCTCGTCGATCAGGATGGAGTCGATTTCGTCAACAATGGCATAGTTAAATTCTCGCTGACGGATACCGGTAGCATTGTACTCAAGATTATCACGGAGATAGTCAAAGCCGAACTCGTTATTGGTGCCGTAGGTGATGTCTGCATGATACGCTTCTCTTCGTTCACAAGGCCTTAGAAATTCATGCACGACCTTAAAGCTTCCTAGTAGATCTCTTTCTTTGTCCAACACATCCCCTTCCGTATTTTGCGCTTTTAGCTTTTCGTTTTTTGCTTCGCTATGCTCCGCATCATAGCGATAACTCGATTCATGATTCACCACTCCCACCGTTAACCCCAAGAAGTTGTAGATCTGACCCATCCACGCCGCGTCTCTGCGAGAGAGATAGTCGTTGACCGTAACGATGTGTACACCCTTTCCTGTAAGTGCGTTCAAATACGCGGGCAATGTAGCGACAAGGGTCTTGCCTTCACCGGTGCGCATTTCAGCAATTTTTCGTTCGTGTAAAATCGCTCCGCCGATAAGCTGAACATCAAAATGACGCTGACCAAGAGTTCGTTTCGAAGCTTCACGAACGGCTGCGAACGCCGCAGGAAGGATTTCTTCAAGGGTTGCACCACCTTCGATTTTTTTCTTGAATTCAGCGGTTTTATTTTTTAATTGCTCGTCAGAGAGCCCCGACATGTAGGGCTCGAGTTCGTTGACTTTAGCAACAATAGGAGGATACGCTTTAAGCGCTTTTTCATTAGGGTCGCCGAAAATTGTAGTCATGAGGGACATGAGCACAATATAGCATACCGCTCACTCAATCTCAAAAATCGCTCCAGGAACAACCCTCGAAGAAGCCCTCAGGTATTCCTAAAAAGTGGCCGGATAATTTTTCTGGTGAAAAATTTCCTAGGACTCCGCGCCGGTCGCGCTGCGTAGCCACATTTTTAGAAACACCCTCAGGCTTTACTCTTCGAGGGTTGTTCCTTCGCTGTGACGAATTTTTGAGATGAGTTCGCTTTAACGGTTCCCGATGAGAACAATGAACTTAGTAAATTTAAAAGTTACTGACACTGGAAGAAGCGCTTTCAAAAGTAAACGTGTCGGCGACTGCTTTGAGGGGCATCGGCCTGCCTCCGCATGAATGGTATGAAATATTGTATTGAGTCAAACCCTTGAACACGATTGCTCTCGGCCCATATGCCGATTTGTCAAAATAAATTTTTCGAAGATCACCTGTCGTGTCGTCCTTTGTCTTCGCTCCCCCTTCTGCGACATAGGTTTTCTCCACCTCATCCACGAGCTGGTCAACAACTTTTTTGCTATACCCTTCATTTCCAAAGGGCGACGTAGCAATGATGCTCACGTAGTCGGCAACGCATGTCTCACCTAATACGGGGACTTTTAGAGTTTGAGTAAGGAACACCCAATTATTGCCAGCATGCACAAATAAATCCGAAGGATATTTAAATTCGAACCCATACTTTTCGCTTGTATACACTTTCCAATCCGAACCGGCGACGGTTTTATCCTGGAGTTTAGGGGATTTTTTCGCCTGTTCAAGAAGCAGCTGTAGTGACTCCTCCTCGTCATGTTTTTGGATAAGTTCTTGTTTCTTCATGACCGCAAATCCCCCACCGCCCAAAAGAAGAGCGATAATAAGAGCGATCAGGAGAGGCGCAGCGCCTTTTTGTGTAGTCATGATCTATTTTTTAAACACCTCCTGTTCGAGATTTTCAATACGGACATTAATATTTTTGATTTCCATTTTGATCGCGGAAACATCGTTAACAAGAGGCGTGAGTGTCTTTTTTACCTCTTTCATATCGGTTTTTAGTTCTCGCACATCGGAACTTAATTCAAAAAAACTCTTTTCCGCAGACCGCTTAAAATGTTCAAACTCTATTTTTAGGTCATCTATCTCAATTCTCAATTCCTCGATCTTTTTATCTACATGCTTAAAACCGCTCTGAATGATAATTGCCAGGTGATCAATGCTTAATTTTTTTCCAACGGACTTCTTTTTCATAATTTTCTTGATGGATCGCTAGATAATCCAACCTTTTCTTCAAGTGCGCCAATACGTTTCTTTAAATTTTCCAATTGCCGATCTAAAGGAAGATCCATAAATTTTTCTTCACTGCTCATTTCTTTTTTCGAGATTTTCTTCTTCATGTGCATTTATTATACGCCTTCCCCATAAAAAGCAAACTTTCCAACCATCTGCACTTCGGGTTCGATGACGATGCCGGTTTTTTCTTTCACATCGTCAATAATGGCTTGAGCAAAGCTCATAACCTCTTTCGTGGTCGCTTCGCCGTAATTGACGAGCACTAGTGCCTGGTTGCGGTAGGTTCCCACATCCCCTACCCTCTTGCCACGGAAGCCACAAATGTTATCGATGATCCATGCGAGAGGAATTTTAAAAGCTTGCAGTTTGTAGCTGGTAGCTGGTAGCGGAAAACCTGGAAGATCTGGGTATTTTTTCAGCAGTTCATCGTAATGCTCCTTTGAAATAATAGGGTTTTTAAAAAACGATCCGGCAGTACCTAGCATGTGCCAATCAGGCAATTTATTTTTTCTGATATCAATAATAGCTTCCCGGAGAGTCGCCAGTGAAAATTCACCGATACTATGTTTCCTCGCATACTCCCCGACGTCTTTGTAGCTTGTGTTGAGCGTCGCGTGTTTCTTTAGTTTGAACACCACCTCGGCCACTACGAAATGTTTACCTTCAAGTTTTTTAAAGAAACTGTCGCGGTAGGAAAAATTGCATTCTGCATTGGTTAATGTTGTTACTTTTTTATTGTTAGTATCAAATACGATCACGGACGCAATAAAATATTTTACCTCCACACCGTACGCACCAATATTTTGAATGGGCGCAGCGCCGACTGTACCGGGAATGTATGAAAGATTTTCCAAGCCATAGAGTTCTCGCGAAACGCACGCGGCCACAAAGTCATCCCAGTTCTCCCCGGCACCGACGGTGACGAGTGCATCGGCCCCCGACGTATTCCATGTAATTCCCTTAATCTCAATCTTCAAGACGAGTCCGTTAAAGCCTTCGTCGGAGACGAGAATATTCGAACCGCCTCCCAACACCAACATGGGTAGGGTATTTTTCTCGGCGAACAACACCGCCTCACGTATGTCATCAACGGTCGTCGCCACAGCAAAAAAACGGGCTGTGCCGCCCGTACGAAACGTCGTTAGATCTTTAAGAGAAATATTTTCCTGTATCGTCATACTTCCACTGAGTATTGAACGGCGGGTGTTAGCTCCAAAACAAAAAGTAATTGTGAGTACAGCCGCCGTTCAATACTCGGCATAAATAACTCTAGTAATTATAGCAGAAAAACACAAGCAAACGGGGATATCGACACACACACCCAGAGGCATAAGCTCCGCACCATATCAAAAAAGTGTGCGCTCCGGGCCGCTAGGCCAAGTCTTACCCACTTTTTTGATATGGTACTGCGCTTATTTATGCGGTGTTTGACTTTTTCACCAGTTCGTGTATACTGGTAGATGTGAGTACTAACAGTGGTTAGTTCTTAAAATAAAAAGGCGTAAGGTCCCGCCTCGGCGGGACTTTTCGTTGTTATATAAAAGAAGGGTGCCGCAGAAGGAAGTATTTGATGAAGCTATGCAGACTATAGAAGATAGTTATATAATTACGAGCATGGTGAGAAAAAAACTTCGCACACTGGTTCATCTTGACTATCGTTGGGCATTCAGGTATTACACGAAAAAGTTAAAATTATACGTGCATTATTTCTGGTCCATACTACTCCGAAGAAAGTGCTTTACAGTCGATATCCGCGGCCTGAAAATAAGACTCGGTTTCAATAACTACTATCAGCACCACATGGCATACAACATCGCTCACGGTGGCCATGAGCGCGAGATGTTCGATCTGTGGCGAGAGGCTTCAAAAAATGCACGTATCATTGCTGACCTAGGCGGATATGACGGCATCTTTAGTATTATCGCGGCTCTCTCAAATCCCGATTCCCATACCTATATATTCGAGCCAGAGCCGACAAACATCAAACAGATCAAACGTAACTTAGCCCTCAATAACATATCGAACGTAACCGTAGTCGAAGCGGCAGTTTCCGACACGAACGACACCGTGCTCTTCGACCGGCACGTGGGCGGCACTGGGGGGAAAATAGTGAACGATAACGGATACGAAGTAACAGCGACGACACTCGACAGTTTTTTTGAAGGTAAGCAGTACCCTACCCTCATGAAGATTGATGTGGAAGGCGCAGAGCAAAAATGTCTCGAAGGTGCCACGAAATTACTCAAAGAAAAACCAAGGATTCTTTTGGAGGCGCACTGGGCATTTCTGCCTCGATATGGCAGTGACCTCCAAAGTCTCCTCAAACTGGTGGAACTCCACGGCTACGAGAAACTTTGGCTCGACGAAACTCACGTTGCCAACCACTATTGGCTAAACTAAAAATTACTTCTGCGGTGAATACCATTTAAATTATTTAGCCGCTTGAACCTTTTGTATGAGCGGATCGATTTGTCCTTTCGCTCCAGGATTGACAGCGACGGCTTTATTCAACGTCTCAAGTGCTTTGGCGCTGTTGCCGATATGTATGTAGGCATTCGCCAAATCAATATAATTATTCACATTATTCGGCTCATTGGCAATCACAACATTCCATATTTCAATCGCCCTTGCATACCGTCCGATATTGAAATATGCACGAGCTAAATCGGTGTCATATTCCAGCCGATATACTCCAGGAATATGTTTAGGAGTATAGGCATTGTTTATGAGTTCGTCCGCAAACGGTTCCCGTTCATAAAGTGCCGTTAATCCGTATACTTTCATTGCCTTGAAATTAGTCTTGTCTAGTTCATAGGTGTACCTTAGAACCTCA
This sequence comes from Minisyncoccota bacterium, assembly GCA_036517115.1. Lineage (GTDB taxonomy): Bacteria > Patescibacteriota > Minisyncoccia > Phycocordibacterales > PALSA-1337 > DATDYB01. Next base: position 14,458 of record DATDYB010000005.1, read on the forward strand.
AGGGCTTTTTTCCCTTGGCCGGAATTCAGGTAACTTTCCCCCAGCGTAAAGAGGATGATCTGCTTTTCTGGAGAAAATTCTCTTCCCTTCTCGAGGTAAGGAATCGCTTCCTTGTATAATCCGAAAGCAGCTAAGAATGAACCCTGAAAATAGTACGCGCGAGCATCGTTGGGTGCGGCGGCAATCTGCTTGTCCAATTCTTCTTTAGCGAACGTCAGAAACTCCCTTTTAGCACTCTCCTGACCTACAAATTGCCCTATTTGGATGGCGCGCTGGAAAAGCTGTTCCCGGATTTCCTGTGTGCCGAAAGTTTCATACGCAAGCGCTTTTTGAAAGAGAGCCTTATTCGACTCGATGCTTGCCTGCTGGGGCTGGATAGCCTTTAGAAGAGTGCGATTGGCTACATACGGTTTCCAGTTCACCCCCCATAAGAGCACGACAATAATCACCGCCACAATTCCAGGTGCGATTTTCTGCAAATAATCATTTGACTCGAGTTTCTCAAAACTCTTGATCTCTGTCGGTTTTGAGTTATGGTGGACATACGCTAGGAAAGCAGCGAAGAAAAGATAGCTAACCAGGTTGTCGAAGACAAACATGTTGTGGAAGAAATAGGCGGCAAAGAGACCGGTCAAAATACTCTTTTCGACAAAAGTAAAGGTTCCCCTCCTCCATATAAGTACGAGCACTGCCACAAAAAGCGACAGGTATGACAGTGCGCCGAGAATGCCCGCCGCAATGAGCCAATCAAGAATGATATTGTGCGTGCGGTCAAACCACTGCTCCTGATCCATGAGCGGATTGTAGTGCTTGTTGAACACAATATTGAAATTCTCCTGTCCCCAACCGAGTATCGGTCGTTCCTTAAAGCCCTTAATAGCCATAGGCCAGATAAATCCGCGAGCATGTGTTTTTGTTTCGCTCCATGAAATACTGGCGAAGCGGGAGAGCACGGGATCCTTGCGCACGAAATCGGTATTTCTAAACGCGAAGAAGAGAAGGACGAGGAGCAGTACGCCACCCACTACGCCAAGGGCGGCCTTCCGATATCCACTCCAGCCTTTGCCCCAGATAAGAATTATGCATGAGGAGAGCGATAATCCGCCAACAAGCCCCAGTACCGCTCCACGTGTGGCGGTGTAATAGAGAATGATGGTGTGAATCAGTATGAGTGCGACATAAACATATCGAACATTTTTTGATTTTTCACGTACTAAAAGAAAAACAGTGAAGAATATGTTCACCAGAAGAAACCCCGCAAAATAGATAGCGTTCCCGAGCGTCGCGTCAAGCCGAAGCCCCCCTTGGTTAATGGCAATTCTGCCTGCAAGCTGGAAAAGGCCGTACACGCAAAGAAGTGTGCTCACCGAAATGCTCGTTTTGAAATACCGCATCCATAGCCGTTCGTTCAACACACTGGCCGCCACAAAGAAGTAGGCCGCAACATGAGTAATGGTGACCCACCCTTCCATGCGCTCATAATTGCTCCAGATGCTTTTCGCCGGATTGACGCCGAAAATGTCCGCGATGCCGACAATGCCGATAAACAGGAGCATCAAGATGGAAATCCATGATTTTTTCGGCAGATAATTACGATCACGAATAGCGAGAAGAACCCATGCACAGAAAACAATCTCAACAACTACTCTGAAAAAGAATGCTTTACCAGTAATAAACGGGAAAAAGAGCGACGTCGAGACGATAAGCGGAATAAGAAGCACGGCAAAAAGGCCGGTGATGATGAGACTTTTCAAAAAATTATTCGTTTCCATAGCGTATACATAGTATCACAAACGGAAAAAATCAAGAAAAAGAGCCGTGTAGTCGGCTCTGTGCTATCGATTATCGTTTGAAGGCGAGAATTTCTTTTACAACATTTCCTGTCGCGTCTTCCGGCAGAGTAATCGGCTGCATCTCTCGTTTGAGCTCATGCGTCACTCTCCGTGGAGAATCGCCGATTCCTCGTATCAGACGAGCCAATTCACCTCGGCCATAATACGGAATAGTGATCCTAAGCTTGTTGGTGATCATGGGGTCTTCTTTGCACAGGTTCGGCATGTAGTAGACCGCTGGAATACCGAGTACTGCCGCATTCTGCACGGCAAGCGTGGCCACTCCTATCACCACATCGGCGGCAAGCAAGGTTGGAATACCCATCTCGTACTGTCGCATGTCGAGGCCGACGCTCGGACATATGCTTTGTATGAGCTCGGTTATCCTTCGTGTGCCGTGACTGGGTTTTTGGCGGATGAGTCCTCGGATCGAACTGTTTTTCCGGCTCACCTCTCTCGTGGCTTCGAGATATTCCATGATGACATCCTCCTCTTTGATCCCCAGCCACTCAGGATGTTCCGGCGAACTATTTGCTTCTATGTCAAGATCATTTGTGGTGACGAAAAGGATGAGCGTTGCGTCAAGAGGAATCCTATATTGATCACGGATCTCTTTTCTGTACGCTTCCCGACTCCGGGCTATTCGGACGATCTCGTCATTAACAGGATTGCCCGTAACAATGATGGCTAGAGGATTGAAGCCTTGGTCGATGAGTGTCTGACGAGCTATAGTATCCGTAATGAACAAGCGATTGGCTTTTTTATACAGAGCGATTTCTTCTTCAGAGTGCGTACTGAGCCAACGATCTGGCCAGGTTTCAAATAGCACTGCCGAGGGAATTCTGAACCTGAACGCACAGTCAAGAGCAATCCTGTCAATGCCCTTAGTACCGCCTCCTGTAATGCCGACCAGTACGAAATCAGGCTTTTCAGTATGTATGGCGTGTGCCGTTTCTTCATATGCTGGTGGAAAACCAGCTTTTAAAAAAGAGTTGCTTGCTGGAGTGTCTGCCCATGCGGCGGTGACTACCTCCTCACCGTTCTCTTTCAAACGTCGTAGTACGGGCACCATGGTGGATGCCGCGCCAAAATCGGTTGTTGCTCCCAAAATTTTCATTCATATGCCTTTCTTTTTAATACATTCCTTCGTTACAGTAGTATAGAAAAACACTCGTGTCAATTCAATCGAGCGAAGCCGCTGTGAGCAACGGGGCCTTCGAGAAGACTTCCTACGGTACCTTCTTTAATCGCCCGAGCGATGATGTTGAAAACGCCATCAACCGCTTTCAGATACTTTTTAACATCCGAAGAAGTGTGGGCGTAGGTAACATAGATTGAAAGCTCGGTTAGGAAACCACGCTTCAGCATCTCCTGTACGAAGAGTGTTTTCAATTCCTGCTTATTGCTATCGTTGAATGAAAGACCAACCATGGCATACGGACCCTCGGTGGTAATGGCGATGCCGTGCTTGCTTGCGAGTGCGATCCATCCGGCTTCAATCTCCTTGCCGATTTTCGCCAGATGAAGATGTACTTTCTTTTTTATGAACTTATGGATAGTGGCGAGCGCCGCGACTGGACCCACTCGTTCAGTCCAGTAAGTACTCGATATGAACGTACCCTGTGCCGCCTCCATCACTTTTTTCGTACCGATAATCGCCGCCATCGGATATCCGTTCGACATGGCTTTGGCGAGAACTGCGATGTCGGGGTTCACGCCGTACAAAAGATGAACTCCTCCGGCATTTCTCCGAAACGCAGCCGACACTTCATCGAATACGAGCGTGGCGCCCACTTTCCGCGCGATCTCTTTTACTTTCTGGAGAAAACCTTCCTTGGGTTCTTCGTGCCGATACGGCTCAATAACGATCACCCCTACATCGTGCCGTGCGACGATAGCTTCAAGCTCTTCGATATGGTTATAGCGAAAAGGAATGGCTGTATGGATAAGCCCGCGCGGTACTCCCTTGGGTAGAAGACCGGGCAGAAGATGGCCGTCGAGATTCTTGTCGGAAGCAAGGTTGCCGGAAAGATACCAGTCGTGCCAACCGTGATATCCGCAAAACGCCACCGTGTCTTTTCCGGATGCCGCCCGAGCGATTCGAACGGCGATGGACATAGCTTCCCCACCGGTGCGCGCATAGCGCACCATCTGTGCCCACGGATGGAGCCGGATCAAGATTTTCGCGAGCGACACTTCCTCAGGCGAGTTGAGTGTCGACATCGAACCGCTGTCAATCGCTTTCTTAACGGCGCGGTTCACATCCGGGTCGGCGTAGCCCAAGACGCATGAACCGATGCCCATGCGAGAAAAATCGAGATAGGTTCTACCGTCAAGATCGGTGACCTTAATGCCTCTCGCTTTTTTAAAATATGCAGGCCACTGGTCGGGTGCGAACATTTCCGCCCGTTTTGAAAGAAGCTGGTTGCCGCCAGGAATAATTTTTTTCGCCTCCTTCCAGAGATTCTGCGACTTTCCTTTGTTCTTTTTATCATTCATAGATCTTCACAATGACTTATGCTGCCTTCCACGATATGTTGCGTTCAAACGCTGTAGTAAGTTTTTTTATTTCGGGATGGGTATTGAGAAATTCCAGTATATCACGCATGGAAAAAATAGGATTTTTGGGGTAGAGCGCCTGATACACCGCCTTCAAAAGCTCATAATCCTCGGGATAATCTAAGGTCAATCGATATCCTGCCTCACCCTTATTCTTGTTCACATACCGGCCGATCTTGAAAATATCGGGATTCTTCCAAAAATAAAAAGTAACGTGCTCGCGGTGTGAGGAGCTCGTGGCCTCTTTCCATGCTTTTTCAAGGGCCTCAAATGAAAAAACTTCCGTATCCATGCCGTCCGGATAGGTATAGGGCTCGAGATTATTCGATGCGTAGTCAAAATCGTGTTCTTTGTAGAACCTGATCGTCTCGTCAATAACCACCGGATCAATGAACGGGCAGTCTGAAGTCATCCTGACGATAGTGTCCCCCGTCTTCGCGCCGAACGCTTTCGCCGCGCGATAGTGGCGATCAAGTACGTCATGCTCACTGCCAACGAAACAAGGTTGATGTATCGTCTCATTGTATTCGATCAATGCTCGATCATTGGGATTTTCCGTAGTAGCAACAATAATTTTTTCTATCTCAGAGCTTTTTCCCACCCGTTCAAGCATGCATTCAAGCATGGTCTTTTGCGGTGCTATCCTAAGCAATACTTTGCCGGGCAGTCTCGTGGAAGAGAGCCTTGCTTGGATAATGGCGATGGTTTTTATTTTTCGCATCATGATGTTATGAGCCATTAATCAGGCCCTGCAGCGTATCGAGCTTCTTCTTATGACGTCTCATATCTTTAACGAGCGAGCCTTTGCCGTCCGCGATGCCCACAATGCGGGAAGGCTTTTCAATGTTATCGACAATAATTTCTCCGTATTTGCCTAAAAGACCCATGGAGACCAATGTGATACCTTCATCCTCCATGACCTTCCTGCCCATTGATTGGCCATAATGCAACTTAGTCTCAAGCAGAGCGGAAAAAATATGCTTCTGCGCGATGGAGACATCGGCGCGATATACCGTGTAGGCATTGTTCTTTATCACACTCACAGTAAAACAGCCTTTACCCACGTCAATAAGGATCGCGGGACGACTCTTGTCCATTCCCGTAAGCGTCCGTTCATTAACGATACCTTTTTTATCAGCGCACGCAATGACGATAGAAGCGCCATCACATGCGTCCCGAGCACTTTCAACTGCCGTGATCGAAGAAAGAGTATCCTTAGATTTTATTTCATTCAAACCGTCGACAATCACTTTAAGTTTCTTTTGATCGGGACGATACGCCCGAATAGCCGCGCCGCGCTCAACAAACTTGAGAGCGATTTTTGAACCGAGGTTGCCGCAACCCACTACGGCGATGGTCGCACCCCCAATGTCGGCAACAAGCTGTCCGAGGATATAATCAACAGCTTCCATGGTCAAATCATTGCCCTTATAAGTAATGATGTTTGATTTGAAAATCTTACTCCTGACTTCTCGTTCGATGTTGCCGGCGTCGTTGTTGCCATAATAGCGTTCTTTTATTTTTTTCTCCGCGTCTACGAAAACATAATCGACCATTCCGTCAATAATAAGGGCTACGGCGGCAGCGGCGGCTACGTCGCGCACAATTACTCCTGTGTAGATGAGTCGTTCGGTTTCCCGGATTGGAATGAGATAATAGCGTTTATTGCCGAATGAGCCGGAAGTATTGCCCACAACGAAGGCGGTGTGTCTGCCCCGCGCGTCTTTCACGATTTTCTCTATCGCTCTGTTGATTGCTTTTTTCATGACTATATATGATCCCAGGTGAGTGGGTGATCCATTTTTAGGGATTTTTTAGCATGTTTACCCACAATGATATCGATGTGTTTCGGCAATATTCCGCCACCAGGACCCTTGATCGAAAGCATGTCTGCGGTGATTTTTTCTCCCCGTTTGATGGCAACTTTGGCATAGAGGCATTTTTTGAACTTGTTGACGGCCTCAATTTCGCTTCCGACGATGCTTTTTTCACCGCGTCCCTCAATAACCGGTATAAGATTGCTCAAACGCACCAGCTCCCGCATTTCTTCCACATCTGAAGAAAGGATGTGGTCGGGACCTTCCATAAATCGATCCAGCGTAAAATGCCGTTCGATTACTTGTGCTCCCTTGGCGATGGCCACGGTGGCGACGGTCAAACCGATGGCATGATCGGAGAGGCCTACGGGCACGCTGAAAACCGTGCGGAGCGTATTCATAACCGAAAGATTCATATCGTGCGGAGACGCGGGATATGAGGAAACGCAATGCAGGAGGATGACATTCTTGTTGCCGGTATTTCGTATCGTCTGTATCGCGTCTTCGATCTGGCCCAGGGTGGACATGCCTGTCGACACGATCATAGGTTTTCCCGTCTCGGCGACCCTTCTTATAAGGGGAAGATTTACCAGGTCCATCGAGGAAATTTTGTAAAATTTACAGCCGAGCGATTCGAGCAGCTCCACGCTCTCAAGGTCGAATGGGGTCGAGAAAATCTCTATGCCTTTTTCCTCTGCATACGTGAAAAGTTGTTCATGCTCTTTTCTGCCGAACTCCAGACGATCAAGCATCTCGTACGTCGTCTCCTCAGTATCGACAAGTTTTTCCGCGTACCTGTTACCCTTCACCTCTTTTGAAATCCGATTCGCAGCCCGATACGTCTGGAATTTCACCGCCGAACAGCCGATTTCTTTCGCACGGTCAATAAGTTCCATGGCAAGCGGTAGACTGCCGTTGTGATTGAGGCCGATTTCGGCAATAATAAATGCCGGCGCACTGGCGGACACCCTCTTCGCGCCAAGCATGACCTCTTGGTTAAACTCATACCACTCGTCTTTTTTTACGAGCTCCCGCTCTTCCTCGGCATCCTCTGAAGTAGCGAGCCGATCGGCAAGATCAAAACCTTTGACATTTAGAATCTGAAGATCGGCATAGTGAAAATCGCCCCCCGTGCCGATACCGTAGAGCTGTTTAAATGCCGAGAGCTTGCTTCGCACCTCAACAAGTTCTTCTTCGCATTCCTTGGTAAGAAGCGGGTACACATGTGGGAGAGAGATCATCCGCGTGTCATACACTTCGTTCTTTTTCGCCAGTCCCACAGTGACAAGATCGAGCACGGCGCGGTCGATGATTTTTTTCTCGTCTGTTTTGTCCAAAGCATCCCCTTTAGTGTACGCGATTTCAAGAGTGAGCACCGTCTTATTCTTTGGAAAGCCCGCGGAGCAAAATTTCTTCTGTTCGCTCACGCGATGAAAGATGATCTCCGGTGCATCATAATAGAGAAAATTGAACGTATCGGGAATGGCCACAGCTTTTTTAAGCGCCACGAACACTAATTTCGCTCCGCGATATTTAAGATTGTTTTTTATGCCGACATGTTCCGCCATGATCGGAAACGGGATGGTCGATACTACTCTGTCCGCAGGGGAAATTGGAATCTTTTCCCCATCGTTAAACATGAGGCTCTGTATAAGCCGATCTGAATGTTCAACACCCGTAAGCGTTTTTTGAAGAACGAGTTTTCCGCCCGCTTTTTTGAATTGTTCCGCCATCCTTTCAAGAATTCTTCCCGAACCGTACTTACCAACGGCGCTCCATTGGCCCGCATGAAAATGCTCGTCCTTGGTACGAAAATTTATCCGCTTGGGCGCCCAATTAGCGGTCATTTCTCCAACCGGCACTCCCCATAATTTCTGCGGATAACGGATGAAAAACGTCTCCATGAGCGTGGGTCCGACGAGCTCGCGCACATATTCCGAATAATTTTTCGCCTTAGCTCTTTTGGTCTCGTCGAGATGAGCCAGCTCGTACAGAATCTTTTTCCTTACTTCTTCGGGGAACTTTTTAAGCGAATCGAAGGAAAGCGGATAGTCAAAAAACTGGTCGAACCTGTCCCCTTTGACATTCTTGCCCCAGAATTCGTTTTGATGGAAAAGGTCACCATATTCTTTCTTCCATATCTCTTCGAGATTTTTGTCAGGCGTATGATAGATGTGGGGGCCGTAATCGAGATTTTTAAATTCTCCCCAGGTGAAAGAGCCGGCAAGCCCTCCCACGGTCTTTTCCTTTTCGATGACGATGGTTTTAATACCGCGCCGAGCGAGACGGAGTCCTGTGGCAAGCCCGCTCATTCCCGCTCCGAGTATATATATTGTGCGTGATTTCTTTACCATATCGTAAATCCGCCATCCACAAGAATATTCTGTCCCGTAATATATGACGCGTCAGAAGAGATTAAAAAGCAGATCGTGCCGGTCAAATCGGAAACACCAGCCATTCTTCCCAAAGGCGTTTTGTATTCGTATTTTTCGACGAATGAAGGATCCTGACCACTGTATACCCCGCCTGGACTGATCGAATTGACTTGAATGTTATGCTTGGCGAGATAGGCTGCCAGGTATTTGGTAACGTGAATGATCCCCGCTTTAGTCGCTCCGTATATTTCAGAGCTATTTCTGCCCGAGTCCCCGTAAATCCTAAAATCCGGCGTCGTTATTCCGTAGATGGATCCGAAATTGACAATCCGACCGCTTTTTCTTTTGGCCATTCCTTCCGAAAAAACTTGGGAGGAGAGGATGGTGCCTTTGAGATTGATGTCGATGACGTGGTCGAGCTCTTTCTCGGTCCGCTTTTCAAACGGCGTGTATACACCGACCCCGGCGCAATTTACCAACGCGTCAAGGGGACGCGTCAAACCGCGAGAAACCTTCCTAAGCGACGCGAGAGCAGTGACATCCATTTCCTTGTACTCGTAATCGGTCAGTTTTTTTTCTTGGAGTTCTTCTTTAAATTCCTTGGGAAACGTGCTCGTGGCATCGGTGATATAGACAAACGCTCCGCTTTCGAGAAGCGCCGTGACCAGGCCTCTGCCGATGTGGCCGCAGGCGCCCGTAATCAGCACGGTTTTCCCTTTCAAATCATAGGAATTTGACATTTTTGTATAATATCATCTCATTTAGGAACGCGCAATATTTCCTTTTTACCTCGCGGAAATTGCACGCGTATTCCCTAACGAGGTAACGTTTCACCGCAATATGCAAAAAAGTGTGCGTCATCCCAGTGCCGACATTGCCTAGCCGTTGGGGCTTGGTCCCCACGGTACTGGTGCCTTATGGGACATGCTCTGAAGAGCGGCAATGTCGGGAGCGGGACGGCCAAGTCTTACCAACTTTTTTGCATATTGCGGTGTGCTTTACTGAATTAACTCGTCAGGGAATACGTGTGGGAAATTGCCTCCACTATTTGATATTGTGCGTATTCCAGAAATATGAATTTTTATCCCGAAGCAGGTCCGCCGGAACGCCTGTCTCAATAATTTTTCCCTTATCAAGGACGACGATCCTGTCGGTGTTCATGATGGTACTAAGCCGGTGAGCAATGATAATGACGGTAAGCTTGCCGCGCAGATCCTCGATGACCTTTTGAATTTTTGACTCCGACTCGTTGTCGAGCGCGCTCGTCGCTTCGTCAAAGACCAGTATAGCCGGATTCCGAGCAAGCGCCCGAGCGATGACGATGCGTTGCCGTTGCCCTTGGGAAAGGGTGACGCCTCGTTCGCCGATCACAGTGTCATATCCTTGCGGCAAATCGGCGACGAAATCATCGATGTATGCCGCTCGCGCCGAATGTTTGATCCTCTCGTCGGTAATGGCTTCATCGTAGAAACGGATATTACTCGCGATGGTATCGTTCATCAGAAAAATATCCTGCGGCACATAACCGATATTTTTTCTCCACAAAGAAAGATCGATTCCGTCCGCGGTACTGCCGTCAACCATGAGCCGACCTGCCTGGGGAGTAAAGAGACGCAACAAGATGTCGACGAGTGTCGTCTTGCCTCCGCCGGATGGGCCGATGAGACCGATCATTTCGCCTCGTTTGACTGAAAATGTCACGTCGTCGAGCACTTTCCGCGAATCATCATAGTCAAAACAAAGGTGATCGAACCGAATCTCTTTCTCGAACCTGAACAGAGCTTTTCCGTCCCTGTTTTCGGCCGCTTTTTTCGAGTTTTCGGTGAATTCCAAAATGGCCTTGAAGTATGGATAAGAATCATTGATGACGTGGATATGCCGTTGAAACTTCTGCACATAGAGAAAAATTTGCTGGATGAGATACACGGTCGCCGCCATAGCGGCCAGATTGAAATTCGGCGTCTTGTAGGCAAAAGCGAATATACCCATCACGAATATGAGTCCGAGGGGCTGCATCAAGGAAGGCGGTAACACTTTCAAAAGGGAGGCCTTGATCTTATAGAGCTTGAGGGTGTTGAAATACGAATAATCTTTGGCGATGATATTCTCTTCCACCCCCATGGACTTCAACGTTTTCATACCGAGAATATTTTCGCTGATATGGTGCGCGATGTCACGATTCACCGCTTCCGCTTGTCTCGCGATCCGGCGAGTTCGAACGAGCAGCGGTTTAGCCACGAAAAGAAACAACACTCCGACCATGATGGTAAGCACGGTGATTGGAAAAGAAATATTGATCGCGACCGCGCTGTACATGATGAGGCTTGCGACGACGACGATCAGCGCGCCGAAGTTGTTAAGCAGTAACTCGCAATACTCAATGTTGGTGAGCACCATGGTGTTCAAATGCCCGAGCCGCTCTCGGAGGAGGTACGGCCAGCCGGCTTTCATGGTGTGGCGAAGGACCCTCCGTCGTGTCTTTTCCGTATAATCCGCGGTGATTTTTATGGAGATATAATCCGCGAACACCACCATGAACGTTTTCATCACGAACAACAAGACAACGAGGATAAGCAGATACTTGAGGCGGAATTCGATATTAAAGTATTCGAACGCCTGAACAATGGTTTTTGAAATCACGTCGTCGCCACTGTTGCCGTTTCCACTGATGAATGAAAAAATTGGAATAAACGCATTAATACCGATGCCCTCTAAGAGCGCGCTAAAAAACCCGGCGACCGCGAGCAGCGTGATTTTCCATTTATACTCTCCGAAGCCTTTATGGAAGGACTTTAAAAATGCGAAAAAATTGGTGCGCTTGAAATATGCGATCAACATGATGTCGATAATACCCCGCTTAATCTTATTTGTCAAACCTAAACTTTGAATTCTGGCCTGAGGTGCAACGCACCCTAGCGAACGCTCATCCTGCTTACGTTATCCCCCATGAGCGTCTCGTGAATATGCCGCCATTTCGCGTCATAAGGGAAATCGTACGCGCTCAACATTTCGTTTTTCTCCCGACGGTGCTCGGCATTCGAACTGAAAAAATGGGTATCGCTGAACGATTGCATGAATTCAAAATAATCGGCGATAATATTCTTTGATGTTTCTACCAGGGAGTGAGTGTTGATGAACAGTTCGATATGTCCGTATCGTGGCAATCCTGATTTCAGAAAACGCTGATAGTTTTTGAAACTGACAAAAATGATATATTTCCCGCCCTCATCGAGGGATCGCAATTCCTCCAAAGACTCGAGGTACACCAGACCGTATCCTTTAGCCGATCGCGAATTCGATAGATATGTCATGGCTACGGAAAGCGTTTCAAACAAGTCAATAATAAAATATCTCGAGGTGTTGTTATTGAGCAGAAAAAATTCGCACATACCTCCATACCCTCCCCCGATCTCGCAAACATTCTTAATAGTGTCGGAAGCGGCGTGTGAAGCTATGAAATTGTTGAATATGGCATATTTTCTGATGTTAGCGTTAAAAAAGAATATGCTTGTCCCTTCCCGTTCCTTTCTTCGGAAAGAGTAATAGAACTCTGAATGGACGGGGTCAAACGCCGGAAACCGGAGACCCGAGTCGCATAAGAGATCGAAATCTCTGCGGAAGGCGGATGCTTGCTTTTTCTCCAGCAGCGATATTTTTGGCCATAGATATTTTTTTAAAAAGAATCCGACATGCAAAGTATCGTACGGGTAGGGCCTCGGTCTAAGGTTTTTTTCAGGCGGTTCAATAAGCCCTGCGCGAAAACTATTGTTATAAAAATGGAGCAGATCGGCAAGATCATGTCTGTCCGCTTGACGCGGATCCCACGTGCCAGTGTTGCTGAGATCCAGTTCGCCATCATATTTTTTTTCTATGAACGCATGAACGATGTCGGCAGTAATTTTCATAAAAATTTCGAGTATCTTAAATTATAGCATTACGTTATCGCTCCATGCAATTTTCCCTTACGCATGGATTTTGTCATGATACGAAACATAAAATGTTGAACACCGAGTGTTCAACATTTTATGAATATTTGGCAGATATGGCTTCAGTTGCTATGATGCTTGCATATGAAAATATGCTTCTTTTTACAGAGACGCTTCGCGTCGATCGGACACGCGCTCGCGTGCAACCTGAAAGAGCGTCATGGCATCAAAGATTTCTGCGCCTATGTCAGTATGCGAGAGAGCTATGAATTTCTGACCAACCAGACGGACATCGCCTACACCTCACTCCTCTCCGACGAAGATATTCACAAAAAAATGAAAGACGAAAAACTCGATATGGAGTATCTCAAGAACCTCGAACGAGAATATGGAAACCCCAATCTGTGGCCGTATCTTTTCATCGACCGAATCGTCATGCACGGCCAGCTTATCCGCGAATACCCACACGACCGGCCGCTCTACACCGAGGAAGAAATGCTTCGACTTCTCCAAGTTACCGCCAAGGAGATTATCGGCTTTCTCGATCGGGAGAAACCGGACGTGCTCGTTATCTCCGTAGTGGCTTCCCTTGGAAGCTCACTCCTCTATTTCATCGCTCAAAAGAAAGGCATAAAAACCATTAACCTTGAACAAACAAGGATCGGCAATCGCATCGCTCTTTCGGAGAGTTATAAAAATTTCACCTGGGCGACCAAACGCGCTCGCAATAGAGAAGTGATCTTCGCGCCGTCAGTTATGAAAGACGCCCGCGCGTACATAGAACGGTTCCGCGCCAAACCGACCGCATACAACTCGGTATACGATCCCGAAAAGAATCAGGTCAACCGCCGCTCGCAACTGCGATTTCTCCGCCCCGCCAATCTAGCATGGAGCATACTCTGGCACGCCAAGGAACTGTATCGCGATATCCGAAAAAAAAATCGCGATTTCGACGATGTGCGAATATGGTGGCTCCTGTGGGACAAAGTCAAACGCAAGGCAAGGACGATGCGCGGATATAACGACCTCTACAGCAGTGTTGATTGGAATAAGCCGTTCGCCTTTTATCCACTACATGTTGATCCTGAAATGGCCACCATGCTGCTCGCTCCGTGCTACACTAATCAGCCGGAGCTCATCCGCCAGATCGCTAGGGCGCTCCCTGTCGGCTACACGCTCTATGTTAAAGAGCATGTGGTGATGTCAGGATATCGGCCACGCTCCTATTACAGAGATATCGTCAAAATTCCAAACGTAAAACTGGTGCATCCGGCAGTGCGGGGATTTGATCTCGCCAAGGCGGCGAACATCGTTGTTACGATTTCAGGCACGGCCGGTTTCGAGGCCGTGATACTCGGCAACCCAACAATCACCTTCGGCGAAATATTTTATAATGACCTCTCATTCGTCAAGCGGATCCGAAGCATCGAAGAACTTCCTTTCGTCATACGAGATCAGCTGAATCATTTCAAATGCGATGAAGAGGAGCTGACGCGGTATGTCGCGGCGCTTTTTGAAGAGTCCGTTGATGTTGACTATATGGACTTATGGCTCAACGCGAAATCAGATGAGGAGATCAGGCGCAATGCGGGAATAACGCGGTTGGCCGATTTATTGGCTAAGAAAATACTTGCGGTGACGGACAATACAACTAAATTATGAAAATCACCTTCATCACCCCTAAAATAAATTTCGTCTCGGCCGGCGGCTCGGTCTTCGATATTGATCTTAAAATGAAGGCGTTTATGAAAATGGGAGCGGATATCCGATGCGTGACGCCCTTTTCCGACGACAACGACATGCCACAGAAACCGCCCTACCCCGTGATCGAAGAGCTCATCGCTAGACGAGGGCTCGCGGGCATCGCATGGGGCGTATATAAAATTTTGAAAAAATACGAAAAGGGCACGGACTTTTTCCATATTGACGGTCATATTTATTTTTACGGCGCGGGACTCTACAAACGTCTCGGCGGGAAAGTTCCCATCATTGCCTTTTTCAACCGCGAGCAGCCCATCTGGGGACACGACAACCCGAAATATTCATTTGGTATGTTCGACGAGCCGGCGGACGCGCGATGGTGGAGAAAACTGTGGCTAAAACTTCGGTATCAGATTGAGTCAAAAATTGGCACCTGGCTCGCCAACGCGATTGAGATCGGCACCTTCCATACCCCGACTCTCCAGAAGCGCTACAATGATTTCGGATTGCATATACAGTATCAACTCATCAATCCTGACTTGGCGGGCATTGACACCAAAGGTGCTTCTCGCAGTGTCGCCTCTTTCACGCATACGCCACTTCGGCTTGCCGCGGCGGGACGGCTCATTCCCACTAAAGGATTTGATCTTCTCTTCAAAGCTTTCTCGCTTGTACCACGCCGACAACGATTCACGCTAACCCTTGCCGGCGAAGGGCCTGATGAACCGCGCCTCCGAAACCTCGCCAAGGAATGGGGTATTGAAAAAGAAGTGAGCTTCACCGGCTGGCTAACCCATGACAAACTCTTCCCCTTCTTTGAATCATCCGACGTGTTTCTCATGCCGCGTTGGCGGCCGGAACTTTCTTCGGTCGTGCTTATGGAAGCGATGTCCCACGGACTGGTGGCAGTAGTGCCGAAAGGTGGCGGGCTCGAATGGGCCGGCGGCAAAGCCATCGTCGGTTTTGATTTCGACGATCCGGAGAGTCTGGCTCGGGCAATTGATTCTCTCGGCAATCCGGAATTTTTGGCGGAGAAATCCGCGGCCATCGGCAAGCGCATCGAATTTCTGCATTATGAAAATTGGTTGCCCGTCACCTATCTCTTTATGAAAAAAGTGTTGGCTGAAAAAAACAAAACAAAAAGAGCAGGACGCTAAACGCAAAATTGATTTCTAGTCGCCTGTCCTATATAGTAGTGGAATGTCAAAAGTGGCTCTCATTAGCGGTTCAGCGGGTTTAATTGGCTCTGAGGCAGCCCGATTTTTCGCATCTAAAGGATTTCTCATTGTCGGTATCGACAATGATATGCGCGCATATTTTTTTGGTAAGGAAGCGAGTACAGATTGGAATCGGGTGCGTGTTGAAAAAAAACTTGGTAAACAATACCTCCATTACAATGTGGATATTCGAGACAACACTGCCCTCGAAAAAATTTTCAAAAAACATCAATTTAACATCATCATTCATACCGCTGCACAACCTTCCCACGATTGGGCAATGAAGGAACCTTTAACCGACTTCACGGTGAATGCTCTTGGTACTCTCCATATGCTCGAACATATGCGCAAATATTCACCCAAAGCCACCTTTATCTTTACCTCGACCAATAAGGTGTACGGCGATCTGCCAAATGAGCTACCACTCATCGAAGGTGAGCAGCGTTTCGAGATCGACAAGAACCATTCATATCATAAGCATGGTATCGACGAAACAATGAGTATCGATAACTCTATTCATAGTATTTTTGGGGCATCTAAGATAGCAGCGGACATCTTAGTGCAGGAGTATGGAAAATATTTTAAATTAAATACTGGCGTGTTTCGAGGAGGCTGTCTCACCGGACCCTCACATAGCGGTACAACACTCCATGGATTCTTATCATATCTAGTAAAATGCATTGCAATAGGTAAAAAATATACGATTTTTGGCTACAAGGGTAAACAAGTGCGTGATAACATCCACGCCTTTGACCTTATCAATATGTTCTGGCACTACCACCAGAAACCACGCAAGGGCGAAGTTTACAATGCTGGCGGCGGTAGACATTCAAACATTTCGATGAAGGAGGCGATTAAAAAAATTGAAAAAATATTAAGGAAAAAAGCTATTGTTGAATACCATGACAAGCCGCGCACAGGTGATCATATCTGGTATATTTCAGATGTCAGAAAATTTAAAGAGCATTATCCGAAATGGTATTATAGCTATTCGATCGACGATATACTCGCTGAACTCTGTAAAGCGTATACGGTCAAGTCGCCAAAGCGGAAAACTTCCACTGGTTTAAGTGAGCGCAAGAGGCGTAGATCGAAGGGTCGTGTGGTGACAAAATAATCTATCCTGTATTTTTTGAGCTCCTCACCGAAATCGTTTTTTATGAACATTTTGTATCGCTGTAGGAGTTCTTCGATCCGCATCGTTGACTGCGGATCGCGCTCTCGTCTGAAGAGATGGTTCCAGTCGGTGAAAAAATACTCGCGTACATCCACTTCATGTGATTCGAGGTATTCCCGCGCTCCGAGAGCAGTCACTCCCTCAAGCTTCATTTTGACCAAAAAGTTATGATAAAGTCTTTCTTCAGGAGGTACGGCGCCGAGATAGCCTGAAAGATAAACGTTAGAGCGCGTAAATGCGGGTACGAGCCTCATGAACTCTTCCTTCGGCTCGTCCGCAAGAACCACAGAGTCTTTGGGGGCATGAAGTGAGAGGTAGTCGAGCACCGGCGTATAGTCCTGCATTGCTCTGAAATGACCCATGGAATAGCTGTAGCTTCGCACACTCGCTATTCCATAGAAAAGACATGCTCCGATCACGAGTGCCGAAGAAAGGTACAGTAACCAGGGTTTTTTGTGAATCATTCTAAAGTACACGACCGAGAGTACAATGTATGAAATCGGAATAGTGTATTGGACGAAATGATAGGGCCATATTGTTCTTCCGGTAATCAATTGCTGACTGAACACAACAATAGAAGTAGCGGCGAGCGCCAAAGAAAAAACAATCCATTTTTCTTCCAATATTTTTTGCACCGTGCTTTTCCGATACAGCGTGACCAGCCCGATGATGAAAAGTACGATCGTGAGTGTTGCCACTTTGTTAATAATCGGCGCGTGCGTGAGGATGAGGCCGTTCATTACCGCGGCGCGTGCGTCCTCTCCCGCTTTCGCCATGCCGAGCACATAGACTCCATCGACCACAACTATGGACAGGACGGTAATCAGGAAGTATCGGAGTGTTAGCCACTCCTTGCGAATAAGTACATACACGATAAGGAGACAGAGGACGGTGAGCGCGATGGCCCAGGCGAAAATATAGCCGATACATGCTCCGGCGAGCAATCCGGCACCGATCGCGATAGGTACGGATGGCTTTTTAAAAAGCTTCCAAAGCATCAGGAGGTATCCGAACAGAAAAAGTGCTCCGGTGATCGGGTTTACCGGTCGCGTCCACAGACTAAGCTGTGTGTCGTGGAGCGAATCGGTTACTACGGCAAGCGTTCGATGAACATCGACAAAGTCGTACCCCAAGACCACCAGGAGGGCCGCGGAAAGTGCGGCAAGTGTTGCGATGCCACGGGACATCCCCTCCATAAGCTTACATACCAGAAAATAGACGAGCAAGAAGAGCAGGGCTGGAAACAGGAACTTCGCCAACACGATGGCGGAAGCGAATGAAATGCCGAGCATCTTAGCCATACTGACGTAGAGGAATTCACCGATGGGCGGCACCATTGCCGGGCGATCTTTGTATTCATAGAACACAGGGGAAGCCACGGATGCGTGACCGTCGGCAATTTCTTGCATCCGCGCCAGATAATATTCTTCGTTATTGAGATAGAAAAACGGAATGCCGCGATACTCGTTGCCGAGTGCTTGCGGAGCGAGCACTGCCGGCAGCACGCATAGAAAGCCCGCGATGAGCGCACCGCACAGGACGGGTAAACATTGTTTAAAATTCTCTGACATTAACTTTTTTGAAGTCTGACATAGAGCATATCCTCGAGCTTTATAAAGCGGTCCGGACTTGGAATGACGTTTAATTCCATGATCGGATATTCTTTAAAAAATCTTTTATTCTCTTCGAGCGTCCGGATGAATCTGCCCTGATCGTTTCGGATAAAAAGCTTGGTGATGACATTGTCTTTTTCCGGCTGTGATAGAGGATCGAAAAAATGCAGCATTCCTCCTTTTTTCAATTTTGAAAAAAGCACCGCGAGAATGCTCCTCCACGCTTCGTCGGAGAGATGGTGGCCGGCGCAGGCAACAAGCACATGGTCAAAGTCAGTCTCCGGAAACGGCTGTTCTAAAATATCCGCGCACACAAAGCGGATGTTCGGGTACGTACTCCAGTTTCTCGCCGCGGCGGCGATCGCTTCGCAATCAACATCAATTCCCAAGTAGTCGAAGTCGGCGAAAGCCGCAGTGCTGTTGCCCATCGAACAGCCGAAATCGAGCAGCTTGCCTTTGGTGTGAAAAACAGACGGATACAGCCCAAGCTTCCACGCGTTGGCTCCGACGAATGTCTGGAATATATTCCAGACGAAAGGAATGTTGAGGATTTTTTTAATGAGAGACATGAGTTATATACCAGAATGATAACGCTCTGCCGCACCATGCAAAAAAGTTCGCGCTCCGGGCCGCTGGTGTAGGCAACGGCATCTGTAGACGAGCCGGCAGGCCACCGTCTACGAACTTTTTTGCATGGTGCGGATTCGCTGTACTGAATTATCTACTGAAGAGGTGCTTTTGTAAAACGCGAGGGTCTTTTTTAAACCAGACTCGAAAGAAATTTTTGGCGACCAGCCAAGCTCACGTTTGATTTTCGAACTGTCGAGCGAATAACGGAAATCATGCCCGGGTCGATCAGTGACGTATTCGATAGCCCCTTCATCCCTATCCGTCAA
This sequence comes from Minisyncoccota bacterium, assembly GCA_036517115.1. Classification (GTDB taxonomy): domain Bacteria; phylum Patescibacteriota; class Minisyncoccia; order Phycocordibacterales; family PALSA-1337; genus DATDYB01. The sequence goes on from DATDYB010000005.1 coordinate 33,571, forward strand.
AGCGATGAGTTTCTTGGTCAAATCGATATTGCGTATTTCATTACTCCCACCAATATTATACACCTCGCCACTCTTCCCTCTCTGCCATACAGTGTCAATGGCATCAATATTATCCTCGACATAAATCCAGTCGCGAACATTGTTTCCCTTTCCGTAGACCGGTACTTTTTCTCCCTTAAGAAGGCGCGTCATGAAGAGCGGGATGAGTTTGGTGGTATCCTGCCTCGGACCGTAGTTATTCGAGGACCTAGTGATAACCACATCCAGTCCGAAGGTTTTAAAATACGACCGCGCCAAAAGCTCTGCGCCGGCCTTCGAGGCACTGTAAGGATTGTTTGGAGCGAGTATACTCTCTTCGGTGAAGCTCTTTTCCCCTTCCTGAAGCGAGCCATATACTTCGTCGGTGGACACATGCAGGAATCGCGAGACACCGGTTTCTCGGGCAATGGACAGTAGATTGCCGGTACCTGCTACATTCGTTTCGATGAAGATCCCGGGATTACTGATGCTCATGTCAACGTGGCTTTCCGCGGCGAAGTGAATCACTCCATTGGGCTTGTGTTTTTTAAAAAGTTTTAAAAGTGCGGCCTTGTCGCGGATATCAGAGCGCTCGAAGGAAAAATTTCGGCTCTTTTGTATTTCCAAATTTTTCAAATTCCCCGCGTAGGTGAGCGAGTCCACGCACACGAAGTGAGTGTCCGTCCGCACAGGGACGTACTTATTAAGATAGTTGCTGCCGATAAAACCGGCTCCGCCGGTCACGAAAATAACAGATCCAGGTTTACTTTTTGCTTTTGATGTCATTGCTTTTTTCCCTCATATAGAGAGACGCGTCGAGGAGACTATCAAATGTGCCGATGTCGAACCACGTCTTTTTGAGTAATACTGATTTCATAGACCCTTCTTTTATGTACTTGTTATTCAAATGAGTGATCTCATACTCACCCCGCTTGGAAGGTTTTTGACCCTCCAATTTCTTAAACACCGTATTGTCGTAAAGATAGAGCCCGATGACGGCGAGGTTTGATTTCGGCTTTGCCGGCTTTTCCTCAATTGACATGATGGCGCCGTTTTTATCAAGCTCCGCGATACCGAAGCGCTGTGGGTCGACCACTTCTTTCAGAAACACCACCGATCCGCCTTTGAAATTTTTCACCTGCGGCGCAATATCATCTTCGATAATGTTGTCTCCCAAATAGAACAGACAATCATCATTACCGACATACTCTTTAGCAATACAGAGGCCGTAGGCGAGGCCGTTGGCTTCATTCTGGATTCCATACACAATCTGAATCTGTCTGCCAGTACGCTTGGACTTAAATGCCGCTCCAGAGCCCAAGAGCTTTACGAAATTTTCTATGTGGTGGGGAGAGGTTACGATCATGATACGGTCTATACCGGCTTCCACTATTTTTTCAATGGCATAGTAAATGACCGGCTTATCATATAGCGATAAAAGATGTTTATTAGTGGCGAGAGTCAGTGGCGCGAGCCTGGTGCCGTTGCCGCCGGCAAGGATGACTGCTTTCATGGTTGTTTTTTCTTATGGTCGTTAATGATGTCTCTGATTATAAACCGCGGCCGGCCTTTTGTCTCCTCGAAAATACGGCCCACATATTCCCCCACAATGGAAAGTGTCAGGAGCTGGACCGCCGAAAAGAAAAGAATGAGGACGATGATGGTGGAGATGCCGCGCGGCGCGTCAGTCAAAAAGAATGAAACGACGTAATACAGCACGCCGATACATGCAAAAGCGGTAGTGCCAAGCGCCAAGTACGTTACCATCTCAAGCGGTTTGTAGGAAAAAGAGTAAATAGCCTTCCTTGCCCAACGAAAGCCTCCAAGGAATCCTTTCACCGAGACCCCCTTTCGGCCGTCGTAGCGCTCCGGACGCTCATAAGGAATGCCTACTGACCGATATCCCACCCACGCCCGCAAACCGCGGATGAAACGATCCCGTTCAGGCATGGCGTTTAGGTGATCGATCACCACCCGATCCATGAGCGAAAAATCTCCCGCATCAAGCTGTACTGGTATATACGCCAGACGACTGAAGATAATATAGAAAAGATGATAGAAAAGCCACGCCTTAACTTTCCCCATGCTCGGCTCCCTTTTTTTTCTCGTGCCGTACACCACACTGAATCCCTTATTCCATTGCTTGACGAACTCAACGATGAGTTCCGGCGGATCCTGCAAATCGCCGTCCATGATGACAACCGCGTCGCCGGAAGCCTGCGCCATACCACTCGTAAACGCCGCCTGCGCGCCGAAATTGCGCGAATGATTCACCACCGTCAGGGCGCTATCCTTGGCAGCCAGATCTCGAAGAATCATTTCCGAATTGTCGGGACTGGCATCATTAACATAGATGATTTCATACGAGGAGGTGATATCTTTAAGCACGCTCGAGAGCCTCTCATAGAGAGCGAGAATATTGTACTCGTCATGATAACACACCACCACCACTGAAATTTTTTTATGCGTCAGTTTCATTTAAATAGGATATTTCGCAGTCGCGCGTACATTCGATCCGATAGGACGCGGCTCATGCGGGCAATCATCGTGGAGAAGAAAGGAATGTAATAGGTACTGCGACGAGAAACGAGGATCTTTGAAATTTTTTCGGCTGCTTGCTCCGGCGTAATGACCGGAAACCCCGCCTTGCCTTCCCACATTGGGCTCGAAACAGGCCCCAGATACACTGTGGAAAATAGCACGCCGGTGCCTCTCATGGCAAGGCCGAAGCCTCTGCTCACAAGTGATACGGCTGCCTTTGTGGCAGGATAGGCAATACCACGCGAGCCTGGCCGGAATGCGGCAATGGAAGAAAGGATGACGAAGTGTCCGTTTTTCTTGGCAAGAAAATCGTCAAGAAACATCTCGATGCAGTGCATGACGCCAAAAACATTCACCTCAAAGACACGTTTCCCTGCCGCAAAATCATGCCGGCCATCCTTTAGGTCATCATTGAAGATTGCCGCGGCGATAATGACCGCGTCAGCAAGAAATCCCTTCGACCGCATTGTTTCTGTGGCGCTCGCCATGTCTTCTACTTCAGAAATATCTCCGGCGCTCCATTGAAACGAGCCTGCGGGAAGGCTTCTCTCGAGCGACTGCAGCGCTTCCTTTCTTCTTGCGATTCCCCATACCCTATGACCCTCCCCCGCCAGTCGGCGTGAAAGTGCTAATCCTATCCCCGATGAGGCGCCGATAATGCAAATGTTCATGGTTTTTGAGATTTTAGTAGGGTCTTGATTTTTTCCACCATCGCTTCGGGATGGAGACCTGCTTCTCGTAAAAGATAGTTTCGATCACCGACGCTTTTGATGAAACGATCGGGAAAACCGAAAGCATGGAATGATTTCTTAGGGTTTGATGAGGCGACCAAGAGCGACGCTACGGCGCTTCCAAGTCCTCCGATGACGCTATGTTCTTCGATGGTGCAAATAACTCTTGCAGTTTTTGCCCGATCCAGAACCATTTCTTCATCGAAAGGCTTCACCGAGGGCATACTCACCACCGCGACGTTTCCTATCTTTTCCTCTTCGAGGCGATGTGCGGTTTCCAAAGCGCAATCAAGGACATTGCCGGTGGAAATAAGGAGAATGTCCGTACCCTCTTTAATCACGAATCCCCTGCCTACCTTGAAAGAAAATTCCTTTTTCGAATAGTCGAGCGGAGGATTTTTCCCAAGCCGGAGATACGCTGGCCCCTTTTGCTTCATCATCGCTTTCGTCGCTTCCAGCGCCTCCCACGAATAGGCTGGGGTGATGACGGTCATGTTTGGCAGCGCGCGCATAATGGCGACGTCTTCCACTGTGTGGTGAGTCACCCCGTGATGGGCATAGTTGAAACCCCCGCCGGTACCGACGATTTTGACGTCGAGATTATGATAGCAAACATCGGTGCGGATCTGCTCGAAGGGACGCATCGAGGCGAATGAAGCAATTGAGTAGGCGATCACCTTTTTACCCTCCAGGGCAAGCCCTGCCGCCACGCCAACCATGGTGGCTTCGGCGATGCCGATATTTAAAAAACGGTCAGGAAAATTTTCTCTGATCGGTTCGAGCGCGTTGAAGCCAAGATCGGCGGTAAGGAAGATAATCGAACGATCGCGTTCCATTTCCACGAGCATTTGTTGTACGAAATCTTTTCTCATGCGTTTTTTCGAATCTGCCGTGCGGATGCTTCGTCGGCCACGAAGTAATGAGCGGCGAGGGTATTTTCGATCAGGGGCACTCCTTTACCGGCAACAGTCCGCGCGATGAGCACTGTCGGCCGTGTCACTCCCGCAGCCTTACGGAATTTTTTTTCGAGATCCACGCAGTCATGTCCGTCGGCGTGCATCACCTCCCAGCCGAATGACTGCCATTGCGCGCCGAGGTCAAAGCGATTAGTTTCCCCTGTGGCGCCAAATCCTTGAAATTTATTGTCATCCACAATGGCGATAATATTCGAAAGTCCTCTGGAGCCGATGAAGAGCGCGGCTTCCCAAATCGAGCCCTCGTTGCACTCTCCGTCTCCGATAAGCACATACACCTTTGAAGATGTCCCCGAAAGAGCGAGCGCCATGCCTGCCCCTATAGCAAGGCCATGACCCAAGGAACCGGTAGAAACTTCGATTCCGGGAATTGTTCCGAAGGAAGGATGGCCGTGAAAGAGGCCGTCGTTTACGCGATAGCGCAAAAGATTCTTAACAGGGAAAAAGCCACAAAGCGCCAGGGTGGCGTAGAGAGCGGCTGCACCGTGCCCTTTGGATAAAATGAACCGATCACGTCGCGGAAGTGCGGGTTTTTTCGGATCGATGGAAAGTATTCTTCCGTACAATACCGCCAGAATATCGCTTATGGAAAGAGCCGAGCCCGTCTCGCCCGACTTGCTTCTCCATGACATTTCAACCACCAGAGAACGTATTTCCTCTCCCATAGCCTCGGGGGCAAGGGCAAGGGCCGCCGAAGATTTTTTTTTGGTTTTCACTACGCGCATTGAAGCTATGCTATACGAGAGCGACAGTCCAGTCAACGCGCACGCGACCTGTTATCGAGCTTATATATAGTGAATCGACCGTCGTCGTATACGAGCGAGGCGTTCGACAACAGAGACGGCTTGAAGTGTCCCGTGTCGGTTTCTTTATCTGTAATACCATACGCAACCTTGTACGTCGTGAGTAACTCACTGATGTTCGGCCGAATATCACGCTCATAGCGGCGGTATAGATCGTCAAAATATTCTTCGCCCGCGTATCCCACCGCTGTGGTCATACTTCCACAATCTCTGAACCAGTCCAGGCGAAACATGCGACAAAGCTTTACCTTCCGGTTATACGTCCTGTATTTGTGCTCCGAATTCCCCACTCCCGCGTATTCTTGGTAGTCAAGGAAGAGATCGTTTTTTGTAAGATGAAAATAGTTCGCGGTAAGATAGCGCTCCTCGACCTCTCTCGATGACAGGAGATGTAGTGCCCCGCCCGCTCGCCACAGTACGTAATGGGGTGTAAGCATGGTGACATAGCGTACGATTCTACCATGAGGATCTCCCCATATGACCGAAGGTTCTCGCACGTTCTCCCGAAGCCATGAAAGGGGCTTTTCGAATCCTTGAATGTTCTCTGAAAGTTCCTTGCCGTAGGAGCTTAGGGGAATAACCGACGGACCATACTGGATGAGATAGCGAACATTGGCGACGAGAAGAAAACCGATAAGAACGGTCACTATCGCCAACTGTCGCGGTTTAAAAAGTTTGAGGTCTCCCCTCCTCTCCCACACAAGAGAAAAGAGGCAAGCGGTAGCAAGCGAGAGAAGATAAATAATGAATCGCTCGACATGCTGAGGCAATTCAAGATCCTTGCCGGTAATAAGGTTCGACCATGTGACCGCGACGGCGGCAAGGCCCACTATGGAAAAAAACAGCGCACTTTGTCTGTCTATCATCCTTCTGAACATCAGCCCGACCAGGAAAATTATCAGAACGGGAAGGCAGGAATAGAGAGCGGCCGCCGTAGGTAGATGGGTATAGAGAAGACCGATCCGATCCATGGTCTGCCAATAGTCGGGATGGTTGAGTTGTTTCAACGTATACATGATAAGCGGTAGTGAAGCGAGGATAAAAATGCCGAAAACCCTGAACCATGCGGTTAAAAGATTTTTCCGACCGGAATACCAAAAGAGTGCGGCGGTGAGGAGAAACGCCACGACGACGATCTGCCATGCGTACGTATAGACATAGGCCGAAGAAGCTCCGGCAATACCGAGAAAGAGCATTTTCTTGCGACTTTCCGGCTCTCTAAGCCAGAGGGCATACGCAATGAGAAAAGCGATGAAAAAAGGAAATATGACCTGCATCGAAACAGGGCGGATGATAAAAAGGTAGAGTTCGAGATAGCAGAGCATTGAACCCGCGAGAGCCGCCTTCCTAAAACCGAGGACGGTTATCAAAACGTAGGTGAGCAAAAGAAAAATAAAGGACCACAAGAAAAGGTTGACATGAATGGCAGTCATAAGCGGTAGACCGAGGATGAGCGGCACCGCGCTTATCCAATCCGCCGCAAAAAAAGCCGGAGCTGGTGCATCACGATGTTCAAAAAAATACGGGTTACCGAGAAAAGGATGGCCGTCCGCGACTTCCTGCATGCGGTCGTAATAGTAGTCGGTATCATTGTAGATTCCGACAGGCACGCGGGGAGATGCTCCGAGTGTTAAAAAGGTATGGATGAAAGGCAGTACCGTAAAAAAAAGTGCTGTAATCGCCAGTATGATGAGGTGTTTTGAAGATATGAATTTCATTTTTTTCTAGCGATAATGAACATATTATCACGAGTGTTGAGGGAAATGGATATCCGCGAAAGCGCTCCCCTCCGGAACAGAAACGAGAGACGTTTCCAGAGTGATAATCCCTGCCATTTATATAGCATTTTGAAAATGTACTGTAGCGTAAACTGTTTGCCGATCGTGGTCAAGAGCAGTGTATCAAATCCCGCTTTTTCTAAAAGTGTGACGATATTTCTACGGTTGAAATAGTAGAGATGCTCAGGTGGCACGATGAGATGCCATCTTTTCCCAAAAATTCTCGCCACATTACTACCTGCGTCGGGAGTGTTGATAACGAGAATGCCGCCCTCCGAGAGCAGCGCATGCGCTGCTGCGAGCTCCTGGTGAGGATTCTCGACATGCTCGATAAGATCAAGCATGGTGATGGCGTCAAACGAGACTTCTTTGGGAAGGGACTGGAGCGTGCCGGTAACAACATCGAGTCCTTTCTTCCTCCCGAGCGCCGCCGCATGCTCGGAAACCTCCACCCCCTTAACCTGCCATCCATCCTTCTGGGCAAGATCAATGAAGAATCCAGAGGCCGCACCGACGTCTAGCAGCTTTTTTCCGGCAGGGACATATGACCGAATAAGGCGAAGATACCGCATGAAGGTCAGGATCATAGGCTCCTTGTCCGCATCGTAGTCAACGTAACCGAAGCCTCCTTTTGCTCCACCGAAATAGTCTTCAGAATAAACCATAGCCGCGTCCACGGTTGTCGGATAGACAAAAAGAAGTCCACACGATCCGCACTCGAAAATATCGCAATTATTTTTGCGAACAAAAAATTTGATGGTAATACTGCTACAAACAAGACATTTCATACTCGTTTTCGGAAAATCATTTTCCACGGTGCAATGATACCTTCACGAATAATGTGTGAGCTTAATTTCGACTCCCCTTCCCGTCGCCGTTTAAAGACGATGGGCACTTCACTCATGCGGGCACCCTTCTTCCACAATGCGTATTTAAGCTCGATCAGGAAAGCATAGCCAGACAGGTCAATACTTTTAGTGAAGTTGCTGTCAAGCATCGTTGTGCGGATAAGCATATAACCAGCAGTGAAATCCGTAAGTGGCATTCTAGTTACAGCCCGACAATAGAAGCTTGCGAGCCGCGACAACACCCTCCGCCACAACTCCCATCCTTCCGTTCCAGAACCACCGCCAACGTACCGTGAACCGATCACCATGTCGCTTGTTTCGGCTGCCTTGAGTATTGCGGGAAGATAGGAGGGGTGATGAGAAAAATCGGCGTCCATCATGACAATATGCTCGATGCCGACATCTTGAGACAGCTCCTCAAACGCGTGAAGATACGCCTTGCCCAGACCTTCTTTTTTCTCTCTCCAGAGGAGCGACACCTGCTTGTTCGAGGCGGCGATTCTTCGGACGACATCGGCCGTGCCGTCGGGGGAATTGTCGTCCACCACCATAATATGAATATGGGGCATCAGCTGGAGTACCTCCGGAATAAGCGCCTCAATATTATTTCGCTCATTATAGGTCGGAATGACGATGACCGTTTTCATGCGAATCAGTATATTCTATTTCCTCCCCACCGCCAAATGTTAAACACCGAGTGTTGAACAGTGTTGAACAAAAAGCTCCACACCCCGACAAAAAAGTTCGCGCTACGGGCCGACAGGCCTCCGTCTACGAACTTTTTTGTCGGGGTGCTCCACTACCTCTGCTTTTTTGTGATCTGTTGTTGGAGTTTATACCCCTCCCCATGCTTCAAAAGCCCGAGATAGGAAGCGATTGTTGCTGTGCTTGGTTTATCATAGCACCGCGCAAACATTCTCCTCTTTGTTGTCGTTCTTAACACTCGGTGTGTGGGGAAATGCACCCAGCCGAGGAAGTCCACGCCAGAGGCAAGGGTTTTTATGAATACTTTGTCAGGGTGAAGTGACAATTTCAATCGTTCTGAAAGAAATGTGCCGATCTTCACTATCAGATCTTCTAGGTATGCTTTACTGTGGTGCAGAATGACGAAGTCATCGGCATAACGAATGTAGTACTTCACTTTCTGTGTATGTTTCACCCACTGATCGAACTCGTTCATGTAGACATTGACTAGGAGTTGGGAGGTGAGGTTGCCGAGAGGGAGACCAACTCCGAGAGTAGCACTATGGAAACTCTCGATGATATTCTGAAGAAGCCGAAGGATGTCGCTGTCGGATATGTGTTTTTCGAGAATTGAGAGCAATATCGGCTGATCGATAGAGGCGAAGAACTTGCGGATGTCGCATTTTAATACGAAGCATGTCCGATAACCACAATCCTCCACCCATGTCGAAAATGACGTAAACCTTCGGAGTGCTTTATGCGTCCCCTTACCCAACCTGCATGAATATGAATCATAGATAAATATTTGGTTAAAAAATGGATATAGCGCACGGAACACTGCGTGATGAACTATTCTGTCTCTCACACTTGCCTTATGGATGTCTCTCGGCTTCGGATCATTTATTTTGAAATGTCCGTATCCGCCATGTTGATAACTTCTTGATGATAGATCTTGTTGTAATGACATAAGATTCGGCATGAGACGGAGGCCGAACTCTTGAACGTCCGCTCTCTTCGTTTTTCCTTTTAAAAAAATTCTCCACGAGGTAAGTAGATTTTCCAAAGAGATGATATTCTTATACTGATGAGTAAAATAAACTTGATGCATTCCATAAATAGTACCCACCCCCCGCACGGTTTTGCCAGTGCTTGAGAAATTGAAAGATGGATACACATTGTGGCACAGATGTCACGAACTGATGCCAAAAACACAGCGATATTCACTTGGCAACAGAATTGATAAATTGTTTATAGAGGCGATCGAGGCGACAGCAACGGCAGCTTTCCTTCCCCCACAAGAAAAGGTGGCGTGGGTTCGTTTAGCACTTCGAAAAACCGACGTCATACAAGTGTTATTATTGATCTGCTTAGAGACTGATTCATTCGAAGAAAAGCATTTTGTTGATGTATCGATGAAGCTTGCGGAGATTGGTAAAGATCTAGGCGGGTGGAACGGCAAACTTACAAAACAAAACTCCGGCGGATAAATCCTACGGAGAAATGAATAAGTTGCGGAAGGACGAAGGCGAAACCGCCATTGTCGTTCCAGTTGTTGTCCGGCCTATCGTAGTTGGCGTTCAAACAGCGACCGTCATTGTCACGGTTCGCATAGAGCACGTTCGGATCGCCGTCGGAATGCGCGAGATTTCATCCCTGCAACTGTAAAATCATAGCTAGTTTTTGTAATTTTAAATTACCCAAAACCCCGCGCCAAGTAGCTTCATTTTTTTAAAGAAGTGTCTACATGTACCCTCCGTCTAGAATGATAATTCTAAAGACGCTCTCAATACATGGATACTGGTTTCGGCAGTCCTGACATTCTGATGCCAAAACAGATTCGCCTACTTCCGTCTGTAAGTATATATGAAAAAACCTCGACGTGTGTCGAGGTTGTGTAAAAACCAAAGCCAAGGGACCGAGGGCTAGGTTTGAGAAACCGAAGTCGAGGGCTCTTGCGGAAGGACGAAGGCGAAACCGCCATTGCCGTACCAGCTGAAGCCCGGCCCACCGTAGAAGGCGTCCAAACAGCGACCGTCATCGTCACGGCCCGCACAGAGCACGCTCGGATCGCCGTCGGAATCATTGATCGCGTCATGCATCGCTACGATGTACCAGAGACCGAGTTCTTCGAGTTCGGCATCGGTGAGAAGGTCTCGAATAAGCGGACCAACTTCCCAATGAGGTGTCTTCCACCCCCGAACCTCTGCGTCTTTGCGGATTGTTTTGGTGTACCGATCCTTGTTCTTGATCTTATTACCGGGCCGGACAGCGATGTTATACGTCACGCCGGTGGTAGGTGCGTCCGTTGCCCTCCTTAGAACATTCTTGCCCCAGTCGGAAACGCGATAGGGCTGCCCCTTGGCATCCTTCTTTTCCTTTTCGAAATAGGTAATCCACTGTTCATTGGTACGACCGTTGGAAGTGACTTCGAAGTAAATAGTTCCTTCGGAGTCAATTACCCATTTGGAACCCGCCGGAATGGCAGGAATGACTGGCTTGATCGTTTCGCCGCTTTGATCAATGAGTACGAGCTTGGCTTTGCCTCTTACGAGCATCGATACAGCCGTGAAGTTTTCTTCTGTCGACAACCATTCAACGTCATTGGTGTCGCCGTCGTTGCGTTTAATAGCCGTCTCCAATTTGTGACCTGCACCTTGAGTTAGTACGAACGTGCTGTTCATAACAGCGTGTCCTTTCTTTTGTTTGAGCGTGCCTTCTATGGAGCATGCCCTTTTAGTTTATTGAACGCTGGACTCTTCGCCACAGCGGAGAACCCCTTTATTTAGCAAGGCTAAGCCTTGCTAAGAGGGACTTTCTGCTGGGGCGAATCTCACTTTTTAAGGTACTTTTACCTGCTTAGTGGTATACTACAAATGGGTACAAAAGTCAATGATAGCTCCTGCCCTTTTTTCCCAAGTGTGTTCCTGTACATCAGTGTACGCTTGTTTCCGCCGTTGTTCTGCATCTTGGGGGTTTTCTAGTGCTTCTCGAAGAGTTTCGGCGAATGAGTGCGAGCTATCGGACTGTGCGAAAAAGCAGTTTTTTTCCGAGAGAATTTCCCGTAGCGACGGCAGGTCGGAGGCGACAATGGGACGGCCACTTGCCATGTATTCAAAAAGCTTCAGAGGTGAGGTATAGCTTTTTGAAAGCTCGCTTTTTCCACTATTAGGAATAACAAGAACATCTGCCGCTTTCATGTAAAAGGGCATATGCTCATGCTTTGCAAATGGTAGAACCCTTACATTCGCCGCTTCATACTTCTTTTTGAAAAGAGACAGCTCCGGTTCCACCCCTCCAATGAAGACGAACAGATAATCATCTCCAAACTCTTTTGCTGCCTCTGCAAGCGTCTCCCCTCCTTTCCATGAATAGAGGTGCCCCGTGTAGAGCACGATTCTTTTATCTTTCGGTAAACCGAGTTTTTGCCTGGCTTCATTTTTTGAAATAGGGATATCAAATTTTTTCAAGTCGACCCCATCTGGCGCAACAAGAATTTTTTCACCCTCAATACCCGCTTCAATGAGCCTTGATCGCATGATGGAGGTGAGCACGATCAGGCGATCGGGGATGAGGAGGTGTTTTTTAGATATTCCATCAAGCGAATGGAGCTCCGCGACCCGATAATGTTTTTTTGCCGAGAAAAAAGAAAGCAGACGAGGATTTCTTGCATAGACCACGCTTCCTTGCGGAAGTGCGGTGAACAAGAGGCGTAGGTGAAAAAAGAGTGCATCGAGCCGGTACAGCAGATTGCCGAACCGAAGCGTTCTGCCCAAAAAATCCGGACTTGCCACCTTCCTGATTTCGAAATTTCTTTCCACGCCATAATAGACGAAAGGGTCATGTTCCTCGCCGGCGTTATTCTTTCGATTCGGCACGAGCAGTGTTACCTCCTGTCCCCCACGGGCGAAGGCCTCGCACATCTTCATGATCTGCAAACCATGCGCCCGCTCGGTCGGCAACCTGACATCGGCAATGTAGTAGAGTTTCATAATATCGCTAGTATAAAGTAAAAATTTCACAATTACTATAAGTCGGAATAGAATCGATAAAATCGCTCATATGCGAGGCGCCGGCGAGTGAGAAGCGAATACTTGTAGCTTCGCAAGACCTTTTGAGACATTTTCTGAAATGTCCAAAAGGTATACAGTTCCTGTAAGGAATTGCGACCATTCTAAATATGCTTGAGAAATTGCTCGGCAAACTTCATCGGGTTTTGATATTTTTCCATATCGGCCTTGACCATCATCGAGACTAGCTCTTTAAGAGACGTCTTGGCCTCCCAGCCCAAGTTTTTCTTGGCCTTAGCAGGGTCGCCCAAAAGATAGCGCACATCAACCGGTCGGATGAACTGCTGGTCCACCCGAACGTATTTTTTGTAGTCCAGTCCGAGCGTGCCGAATGCCGCTTCGCAAAATTCACGCACAGAATGACTCTCGCCCGTGGCGATGACATAGTCATCGGGCTTAGGCTGCTGGAGCATCCGCCACATCGCTTCGACATAGTCCCCCGCGAAACCCCAGTCACGCATGGCGTCAAGATTGCCGAGTGGTAGGTAGTCGACATAGCCGAGCTTGATGCGTGCCGCGCCATCGGTGATTTTCTTGGTGACAAATTCGATACCACGGATCGGAGACTCGTGATTAAAGAGAATGCCGGAGCAGGCAAAGAGCCCGTACCCCTCGCGATAATTTTTAGTCACCCAGTGGGCGTAGAGCTTACCCGCGGCATAGGGACTGGCCGGCTCGAAAGGAGTTTTCTCGCTCTGCGGATGCGGGGCATTGCCGAACATTTCTGATGTGGAGGCTTGATAAAATTTTATTTTTGGATTTAAAATTCGAATCGAGTCAAGAATGCGCGTCACTCCGAGGGCGCAGATTTCTCCGGTAGCAATGGCCTCCTCGAAAGACACTCCGACGAAGCTTTGTGCAGCCAGGTTGTATATTTCATCCGGCTCGCTTTTTTGTATGGCGGTTAGGATGGAGGTCTGATCGAGGAGATCCATAGGAATGAGCTCGATATCTTTTTTAACGTCAAGGTAATGGAGACGCCAGAAATTCCTTGTGCTTGTACGACGATAACCACCGAAGACCTTGTAACCTTTACTAACAAGGAACTTCGCGAGATATGCTCCATCCTGTCCCGTTATACCTGTAATAAGTGCTCGTTTCATATTATTTTTTATAATTTTTTACCAGTTCCTCAAACCATCCCAGCTTGATTTTCGTCGTTATATCGATGTCCACTTTCTCAGCAATGGCACGACTCTTTCGCGCCATCTCCTGACGCTCGGCAGGAGTCCTTTTAAAAATTTTAAGAATGGCTTCTGCCGCCTTTGGAATATCATTCATCGGCACACAGTAGCCGTTTTCTTCCCCTGGTACCGCTTTGTAGAGGGCACCAGTGTCATAGACAACGAGTGGTAACCCCGAGGCCATAGCTTCAAGCAACGCGAGATCTAGACTGCACGAGCGCTGGGTGTTTGAAAGATTTGTGTAAAGGTCAATGGCTCGATGAAGACGAGCAAGATCCTTTTCCGAAATACTAGAGAAAAAGTAGCATCTGTCACTCACACCTTCTTCATCAGCGATAGCTTTCCATTTTTTCATACCACCGAGACTTCCGCAAATTACGATACCAACATCATGTCCTGCCTTGGCAAGAATAGCCACTGCCCTGATCAAATGATCATGACCTTTACGTAGTTCAAATGAACCGACGGCTCCCGTAAGAAAAGTTTTTTGAGGAAGCTTGAAGTGTTCGCGAAGCTTCTCCTTACTCTCTCCTGTATCTTTGCTATAAAACTGATAGTCACAGGTATCCCAGAACACTTTGAGTTTTTCTGAAGGAACGTAAGCTTTCATTTCCACGGCACAATTATCGAGGCCAATCAAAAGATCCAGCTTGTTCAGGTATGAGACCCAGTATTTTTTACGCTCATCTTCATTTAACCGTCTATTTTCGCCCATAGAAAGATCTCGTACCTCAGCATAAACGTCGGCAACGATGGGAATTTTACGGCGATTGGCGATTTCTACAGCCATAAATGTCTTCACAAGTACTGCCTCAGCGAGCACAATATCAGGCTTCCACGTCTCGAATATATTATCAAGATACACGCCATAAGCAGAGTAGAGAAGCACTTCGCGAGTCAATCGTGCACCGGTCATGGTGTAGCTTCTGATCAGGCTCGTATAGAGTACCGGCTTCGATAGAAAATATTTAAAAAGGAACATGAGTTTAGCAATTTTCCCTGGACGTTTTGAATATTCAAAGAAATAATCACCTCCAGCCCGAAGATCATCAGCACCCTCCGGTTTGTAGGTAAATGTGATTGCTACCTCATTACCCCACTTTCGCCATGCTCTTGCAGTAAGAAGCATAAGCTTTGGTATGCCGGCATATGGTGGTGGCATACTGTTACCTGTTGTGCCTGTAATGAGAATTCTCATGATTATTTTGAAGTTATTGCTTCAACAACCGCCGCAACCTGTTTCGAAACGTAGTCAAGCTCTTTCTTTGAAATGTCAGGTCCACTAGGAAGATAGAGTCCATCTTTCGAAAAATCGTTAGCTACCGGACATGCATTCTTTTTCACCATCCGCCGGCGTATAAATATTTCCTGCTGGTTATACGGTATGAAATGTTCCCTGGTATCGACACCTCGTTTTTTCAGTTCCGCCATAAATTCCTTCCTCTTTCCCGACAATCTGCCGCGGAGCACGATACTGAACATCCAGTATACATTAAAGGCGTAGGGCTCTTCAACGGGCAACTGGATCTCGGGAATATTCTTAAAAGCGCGAAGATAGTATTTCGCCATCGTTCGCTTTTTTTGTATCACTTCATTGACTTTGCCCATCTGCGCAACGCCGATGGCGGCGGTGACATTGGTCATGCGATAGTTGTAGCCGATGTCCTGATGCATGAAACGATTTTCTTTGCCGTAGGCGAAGGTTTTTAAGAGACGTGAGCGATCCGCCAACGCTTGATCATTGGTCGTAATCATGCCGCCCTCGCCGGATGTAATGATTTTATTGCCGTAAAAGCTGAAACAACCGATGTCTCCGAGCGAACCGACTTTCTTTCCCTTATAGAGAGCTCCGTGAGCTTCTGCTGCGTCTTCGATGACGTAAAGATTGTGTTTTTTAGCGATAGCGAGCACCGGATCCATATCTACCGGATGTCCGTAGATATGGATGACGATGATGGCTTTGGTTTTCTTGGTAATCTTCGACTCGAGAAGTTTCGGATCGAGATTCCATGTCCGAGGTTCAGAGTCAATAGGAACGGGTTTCGCCCCCTGATAGATGACGGCAAGAAATGTTGCCATGTTGGTAAACGTGCCCACCAGCACCTCATCCCCTTTGCCGATATTCAAGACAGCAAGGGCGAGGTGGAGGGCAGCAGTGCCGTTTGAAACCGCCACCGCGTGCTTTACACTGCAAAATTTCGCGAACGTTTCTTCAAATTTCTGGAGATACGAGCCTGAGAGTCCGGAAATCTCGCCGCGTTTCATGGCGTCGTTCACCAGCGCTGTTTCTTCTTTACCGAGCAGTGGTTTTGATACGGGGACGAACATACTATAGGAGATTCTCGTCTGGCTTAAAGGTATCCTTATGACAATCCATGCCCTTGCTGGGGCCGAAGTTGAATGACAATATTTCCGAATCCTCAAGTGCTAAAAAGGTGTGGACATCGTAAGGATGAATGTGCACTAAGTGACCGGCCACCACGATTCTCTTCATTTTTTTACCTTTTTTTATATTTTTGCAATGATATTCGAAAGAGCCGGAAAGGATGTATTCGTACTGCATAGTTTCTTTATGGTAGTGATTACCGCGCACCGTGCCTTTTTTGCTTGAAATATGCGTGATACCAATATCGTCCACAATCAACAGATCGCGTATTTCTCCCCGATGATCGGAAAAATTGATTTTTGTTTTTTGCAGTTTCATGGCGAATTACAACGTATTTCTATCACATAACACTTCAAAATACAAACCGTAGCCAAAGATGTTTCTTCACACTATAATGATGGGCATGAACCCTGCTACTATCCACCAAGCGCTTACCCAAAAGTATGGAAAATTTTTGGAGAAGCTTATGGAAAGACATGCCGACATCGAGAAGGCCGGTAAGGGAAACAGAGGCCATGGTTTCGACCACGATCTTTTAGTAGCGCATTATGCTCTCGCTATTCAAGAACAAAGGGAGACGGCGGAAGCCTCGTGGATCGCCAGCCTTCTGCATAGCTTTGATCATTTTTATGGTGACGCGGCCGAAACTGAAATTATGGCCATGCTTGAAATCGCAACAACAGATCTCACGGAGGACACACTCCAAGACATCGCCAGTGCTGTTATGCTACACAGTACTAAAAATGATGAAAACGACAGTATGATAAAAATAACCCTCCAGGATGCGGATCGTCTGGCCAATATCGGCGGCATCGTGATTATAAGATCAGGTCAATTCAGACCAACAATCCCCGCCTGCGAGATCGGTCGCATCGGGGTGAAAAATCCGGAAAGCACGTATAAAAATCCTCGCTCCATTCTGGATGACTTGCGCAACTGTCTTTCATGGGAAAGTGATCCGAGATTTTTGATACGCCTACCCAAAGCGATAGAAATTGCGAAACCACAATTCGCCTATCTACGAGCGTTTCTCGCACACGTCGAATCACAATTCAGAGAAATCGGACTTTCTTAATCTTTTCTTGTAAGAAAAAAACTTCTGAGTCCTCCAAGCGCCAGCTCTTCCTGCCCATAGAGACCTCTCCAGTATTGTTCGAAACGCTTTTTCGTCCTGACGTAGCCACTCCAACGCTTCTTCACTCCCTTAAAAAACCATTTTATTTCTCGCCATTTCCTGTTGTACACAGAGAGCACCGTAAGCATACCAGTAGGAATATAGAGCACCTTTTCCACCCCGGCGCCATGAAGCGTCTTGAAAATGGAGTGCCACTCACCGTCGCTCATACTGGCGTCAATGCGGTACATAAGGCAAAGTGCGTTGTGCCCCAGATATTTTTTATTTGCCGCCACCCAGTCGTCTTTCATAAGGTCGAAGAAAACGATCTCGTCACATTTCAAGAAAACCTTTTTTAGCGTCTCGACGGTTACCGTGGAATAGTCGGAGCAAACAATCTTGACCCCCGGCATCATTTTCTTCATCTGATATTCTAGAGCCGCGCCGCCGACCCCGAGTGAAAATACTCTTTCAATACCTTCGCGTTTCAATAACTCCGTTACTCCCCTCGCTCTTTCTATAAGTCCCCCATCTTGCCCGTCTTTTTTCACTAAAAGCTCGCTTGCCGAAAGCCACTCTTCTCGGTTGGGTGAAATAGAAAAATGTGGATGATTGAGACGTAGGGCGTCCCATGATTGCGGAGAATCAAGCGCCTTGTCGCCGAAAACCTGGTAGTGCTTCATCGAAAACGGAAACGGTATGGAATTGATGTACTTGAGAAACTTTTTCACGGCGTTTTGTTATCAGCAAAAAAACTTCGATCGCCATTCTTACAGTTAAATATGTAGCCCTTCACTCTTCCGTCCTCTGCGGAATAAGTCGTCTTGCATGTCTCCAAATATTTCCAGATCACGGATTGTTTGTCGATCTCGGGAAAATCCACGACAGCATAATATCCGCTGTAGCTTGCGAGCCTTGAGCGCGTCGATTTGGCGAACATGGGGTCGGTGTAAAAGCGGCGCAAGTATTTCTTCGACTCGCCAAGCTCGTAGCCGCCGATATCGTAGTAGGTGATGACTTCTTTAATATTTTCATTTCGCACCGCCTCGCCGATTACTGCACTCGCCACCCTCGGCACACTGCCATACAAAGAGCCTGAAAGAAATTCGGAAGAAAGGACGATATTGTAGGCGAATCCAAGGGCGATCAAAAGCGTCAGGAGTTGATGCTTGAATGTCGGATTTCGAAGCGTTCGAAAAGCAACGATAGCGACAAGCGCAATGCTCGAAGCGAAAAGAACAAGCGGCACCGAGACGTAAAAACCAGCCGGCCCCGACCCGCCCGTCACGGGAATCAGAAAATCAACATTAAAATCTTTTATTCTCGAAAGATACTCGCTCTTGGGGTTCAAGGGTAAAATGTCGTGGGGCTTTAAGGAAACGAGGTATGAGAAGCCGAGCGTAAGAGCCGAAAATATCGAGGCGGAGAGGGCCAGGCTTTTGCGGGAAAGAGAGGAAGTGAATCCGGCGATGAGGGAACCGGCGATGAGCGCCGAAGGAATAATGAGAAACATGAGATAGCGCTCGATGGTTCGGTTGGTAAAATCGAAGATAACAAAGTAGAACAGGAAATTATAGAGAAGAAAGATAATCCAGAGGCGATAGCGGCGGAGATGCTCCCTCTTGGTGAATACAAGGAAATACCAGACCAAGAGCAACGGTGACGCGAGCACAGCGGCCTTCACCGAAAGAAAAAGTACCTGGCCGTAGTTTCGTTCAGTGAAATTAAGGGTGCTGAAATGGCTGACGTACCGCACGAAATCCGCGCTGTCGGCGATGTGAAATATTTTGATGATAGCAAAGGCCGCACACGCCGAAAAAAAGAACAAAAAAATGATGAGACCAGCCGCTCGGGAGAGCGTTTTTCTGCTTGGTCTATGTTCAATCACATATTCCGTGAGCAAGGCCGCGATCCAGATCACAAAACTTAACTTGATGAGCAATCCCAGAGCGAGAGCAATCGCAACAAGAGCAAACCACCGGTAGTTGTGCCTTCCCCGCACATTGCCGAAATCAATCCGATAATAGGAGTAAACGAGCAATAATCCGGCAAACGGTAGGAGTGCGCCGTCGATATCAACCTGCGTACTGGCAATCACATTATACGCGCTTACCGTCAGAATGAGCGCCGTCCACAGCGCGGCACGGCGACCATAAAGCCGTTTCGCCACAAGTGACGAGAGGATGAGCACGAGCAGTCCGAAGAATATCGGCACCAGCCGCAGGTTTTCAAAACCCGCGATCTCCCCCGCCGCGCGATAGATAACGGAGACGAGTGGCGGATGGTTGCTTTTAAGATCGAGGCCGAAGGCGGGATTGACGATGGTCGCCCATTTGTATTCGTCCTGATGGTAAATCTGACCAAGCGCGAAAAGCCTCGATACCACGAATATGAGGGCGATGAGCACGAAAACCCAATTTTTTTTCACGAAGGTAGTCATTTCTTTTTGAGAATTATGAGCAATGATACACCGAAGGGAAAATTAAACAAACGGAGGGCGTATCGTTCCAGTCCGAAAATAAATTTAAGGACGGCATTTGTAAAGGCGTTGTTGAGATCGAAGTCCGAACTTCGATTGATTTTCGTACAACGTTCCAAAAAGCGGATCGCTACGATAGGAATAAAAAGCAGAGTATTGAAATACGTACTTCGCACCACTTCAAATCCGCTCCCCGAAATCGCCTCGGCGAAACTTTTCTTGGTATAGCGCCTCTCGTGTTGTGCCACTTCGTCCTGCAAGCTCCAGAGAAACATGTATGCCGGCACCATGATGAATGAATATCCACCACTTTTAGTAACGCGAGACATCTCCCCCAATACCGCCCTGTCGTCCTTGATATGCTCCACTACATCAAGCGCCATAGTAAGGTCAAAACGAGCGTCGGTAAACGGAAGTCTTTCCGCTTTCGACGCGCTAAGATTCTTTATTCCCCGCTCACTGCCGTAACGGATGGCTTCTTCTGAAATGTCCGTGCCGGAGGTATTTATAAATCCTTGTTTTTGAAGTTCGCCGACGAAAAATCCCCAGTTAGAGCCTACGTCTAAAATCCCTGCATTCTTTCCGATATCATATTTTTTGAGTATGTCTTCGACAATCAAACGACGCACCACGAACCACCAATGCGTCGCCTCAATGTTCCTGTAGGTGTCATAGAGTTCGGCTTTCATGCTTTTTTACCGCGGACGATCCAGCCGTTTTTGTTAGGGGGCACCGTAACGGTGACACCTTCAAATTCGGAAAGCAAGTTTCGCGCTTCGGCTTCCGTATAGTAGTTAGCCACGTCGGGAAGGAGCTGGTCGAAGATAATGCTGTGAACGTGTGAAAATGAAAATTGACTAAGCTCTCTGAAATATGCTTTTTTCGGGCGGAATATTTTAAGAAAAATATAATAAAAAGGAATACTAACGCAATAGGTAAGAGCATGAAGTAAGGGTAGTGGTAGCTTGCTGGTAAAGTATCTACGAACCGGATTTAGAATCCTAAGGATACCCTCGAAGCCCGCACTGCCATAAACCCACAAGAGCACTTCTCCTCCAGGCCGAAGTGCTTTTTTTATTTCAGTAAGCGCCCTTTTGGGATCCTTGAGGTGATGGATGACGCCGATCGAGAATGCGAAATCAAATTCATCTCGCCATGGAAGATCATAAATATCTCTAATCTCCGTTTTCGCATGAGCGAATTCTTTTAGGTTTTCCTTTGCCCGCGTCACGCTCCGTTCGTCTTTATCGAAGGCTGTGAGTGAGGAAGCCCTCCACAAAAGAGGCCAGTAGGCGTTCCTGCCCATGCCACAGCCAGCATCGAGAACTTTCTTACCTTTATAGAATTCTTCGCGGAGTGGAAACGTCCAGTTCAAAAACTGGTCGCGATAATTTTTCTTATACTCCGAAAGAGAGGAATATTTGTCCCATTCGTATCCGAATCGTTCGCTTGATGACATAGGCTGTATTGTAACAAATTACTTCAAAAAATTCTCCCGCCATAATTCAAAGACCATAAGGTTCCAGAGTTTTTTACGATTATCGCGCGCTCCGTCCATGTGTTCGCATTTCAATCTCTCTACGAATTCATACTCGAAAATGCCCGCTTTTTTTATTCTGTCCTTTGACAACAACTCCTCGCACAATGATCGAAGAGGACCGCGAAGCCACGTTCCCAATGGAATACCGAAACCTTTCTTTTTCCTCCACACAATATCATGCGGCAAATATCGCTCCATCAGTTTTTTCAATATATATTTTGTCTTGAGACCTTTTATTTTGTAGTGGTAAGGCAATGTGTTTACGAATTCCACCACATCTTTGTCCAGAAACGGAGCCCGCACTTCCAAACCAGAAAGCATGCTCGCACGATCGACTTTCGCCAACACTCCATCCATCATGTACGTTCGTTGATACAAGAAAAGATTCTTATTCCGGTCGTCGGAAAAATTACTCTTGCTGTAACGCGCAATGTCATCAAAAGTTTTAACTTCCGGGGGCTCTCGTAACACCAAGAGGTCTTTCTTTTCTTCATCACTAAATGTCTGGAGCCACGCTTGGTGCCGATAGAAGATGTTTTTTTCACGCACCCCGTCCATGAACTTTTTGAGTTTAAAATCGACGCTGAAATTTGCATGAGACACCGGAAGGCGTCCCACAGCGTAAGCAAGGATGTGAGCGAAGGTGTCTCCAAAATGAGAGAGAAGACCCCAAAGCTTTTCTGCCTGAAACGTCGGATAGCCGGCGAACAGCTCATCGCCGCCGTCGCCTCCTAAAGCTACCGTGACTTCCCTCTTGGTCTCCCGCGAAAGCACATAGGTAGGAACGATCGAAGCGTCGGCGAGCGGCTCGTCGAGCCTCGGAAATATTTCGGGTATGGCGGCAAGAAGATCACTGGGCGTGACGCGGTAGACATGGTGATCGGTGCCAAGCGAGCGAGCGACTACTTCCGCGTAACGAGATTCATCAAAACTTGCATCGTCGAAGCCGATGGAGAATGTTGTAAGCGGCACGGACGACCGGCGCGCGGCATAGTAGGCGACGGTGGAGCTGTCAAGCCCGCCGGAGAGGAAAATGCCGAGCGGCACGTCGGACATAAGCCGGCGCTCTGTGGCATTCGAGATCAAGGTGTCGAGCTTCTCCATTGCATCGCCAAAGGGAATATCCATCTCCTTACACTCAGGCTTCCAAAACGTTTCCTGACGGACGATGCCATTTTTGTAGGCGAGATAGGTGCCCGCTTCGAGCTTGTACACCCCTTTAAAGATCGAATGCGGCGTCGGAACAAAATCATAGCTTAGATATTTATACAGAGCCTCCTCATTGAGCGCACGCGTAAACAAAGAGTGTGCCGAAAACGCCTTGGCTTCCGACGCGAAAAGAAGTGTGCCGCCGAATATCCCCCAGTAGAGAGGCTTCTTGCCCATCGGATCCCGCGCAATAAAAAGCTCTTTTTTCTTAAAGTCATAGAGCGCAATGGCGAACATGCCGGAAAGTTTATCGAAGCACCGCTCGCCATATTTTTCATACAACCGAAGAATGACTTCAGTATCGGTCCCGCTTTGCCACTGAGAGGCCTTGCCTCTCAGTTCGTCTTTTAGCTCTTTAAAGTTGTATATTTCACCATTAAATACGATAGCGAGACTCTTATCTTCCATGAACATCGGCTGGGCTCCCTTGTCGCTCGTATCGATAATGGAAAGCCTAGCGTGACCCAGGCCGATGCCTTCGTGGTGAAAAGCGCCTTGCTGGTCAGGGCCACGGTGTTTGATCTTCTCGACCATGCCTTCGAGCTCCCGTCTGTTCCCATATCCCATAAATCCAGTGATGCCACACATATTAGAATGAATAAATTTCTACATACGGACCGGTCATGCGAATATTCAAAAGTGTTTGGAAGGGCGAATGCATGTTGTTGGCGATGTCGGTCAAGGAACGTACCTTTTCTGTCGGATACAACGAACGGATAAGCTTGGCAGATACAGGCAGTTTCATTTTCAACGCTTGCGCTTCTTCCTCGTTCCAGAAAGAGATGACGGCGTATTTGAATGAAAGGCTCTTGTCCGCGATAGCGCCGAGCTTGCCGTCAATGCGCGCGAAATATCGTGGCTTCCCGAGAAGCTCCTCTGGCAAAGAAACAATAGCCCTTCGTTCGGTCGTGTCCGCGATTACGCTTTTCTCAGCTGCATACGCCGCGGCTTTTTTATTCTCCGGAATATCAATATAAAAATTATTGGTAATAAGAGAGGTATCGGCGGGAAGCGTATTCATCACTAAGCTCCGCGCCGATAAAAGCGTGTTCGGTAGGATGATGGCCCTTGTCCACGCAAGCGGTAAAAGAAGTATGAACAAAACAAGTGTCGAATAGAGGGTGCGCCGAATATACTGGTTCTGTACCATATCAAAAACAGCGACGATGAAAAACGCCGTGGGAATGACGAGAAACGGCATGGTCGAAACGATGAAGCGTGGTTCCGAATGAACGGCATAGGCGATGCTTAGGATGTGAACGGCAATATACGCGAACAATCCCAGGGCAATTTCCTTTTTTCTTTTGTACAAATACACAAACGCCGGAATAGAGAGAACGGCCAAAAGCGTATCGTAGGTGGAAAATATCCAGGCGTAATATTTCAGATTATATAAAAACCCTTCGACTGCTCCCGCCGCTCGTTCGACCGATGGTTGGGTGAGATAGACGAGCACCCCGGCCGGATGGAGAATGTAGTACACAAGGAGGACGAGGACGAGCGAGACTGTTGTCGCCGTGAAATACTGAAGATGCCTTTTCAATTGACCGTGTTCCTTAAAGCGGCGGATCTTTGAAAGAAAGAATACAACAAAGACGGCGTACACGAAGCCGCCGACCAAATGAACACCGTAGGTCAAAAAGGAAGTGAGGGCAACCCACGCGTAGTCTCGCCGTTTCGGATCCTCTTTTTCATTCCATGAGAGATACGCCATGAGGGCGATGAGGAGCAGGGCAATCTGAAGCGACCACGCACGGCCAAAATGCGTCACCTGAAAAAACATCAAGTTGAACGACAAGAGAAATGACGCGAGAAGCGCGGCCTTCTCACTCCCCCCTATTTTCTTCATAACACGGTAGATAAGGAAGCCTGCGAGTGTCGCGAAAAGCGCCGCAATGAGACGAGCGAATGGAAGCAATATGCCGTAGTCGAGCATGACGAAATTTTTAAGGGATTCGATGTCGGGGAATATGCCGCTTCCCAAAAGAAACAGGACGAGAATGAGATAAAAAGGAATCTGAAGATAGACCGTCATCGGCAAATGATAGAAGGAAGCGTAGTCCGGCCGGAGGGTATGGTCATCGAACATCTTAAAGATTGTGCTCATGATCGTCACCTCGTCGCCCACGTTATTCTTCATGGGAATGCCGTAAAAAAGTCCGGGAACATGCAGTAAAAAAGCAGCGATGAGAATAATCGCGAGCACCCACTGTGGAGAAGAAAGTTTTAACGCTTGTATGCGGAACATACTTTAAAAATTAATCTTTTTCCCGATGGCATAGGTCTCCTTACCAGACGCTTCCCGCGACACACGGATGAAAAACTCGGCAAGAATGCCCATAAGGATGAAGTTGATTCCCACGATGAAAAAGAGGGCGGTGAAAATCGGCAAGGGCGTCGATATGAAATCCTTGAGGCCGGCGAGCTTGTAGTAGATTGCCAAGAGAGCGCACACTCCGGAAATAAAAAAAGAGAGAAAGCCGAATCCGCCGAAAAAATGCGACGGCCGATCCTGGTATTTAAATAAGAATTTAATAACAAGGAGATCCAACAACACTCTCCCTATCCTCGACATGCCGTACTTTGAAACACCGTGAACGCGAGGACGGTCACTGACCGCGATCTCCCCGACCCTGCCTCCCTGCCAGGCGGCATACGCCGGAATAAACCGATGCATCTCGCCATAGAGCTTCACTGGCTTCAAGTATTCTTTTTTATAGGCTTTGAGGGTGCAACCGTAGTCATGGAGCTTTACGCCCGTCACGAGAGAGATGAGCGCGTTTGCCATGCGTGAAGGCAGCTTTCTTCTGAACAGTTCTTTTTTCCAGCGGTCCTTCCTCCATCCGGAAACTACATCGTACCCTTCGTTCATTTTTTCCAAAAGACGCGGAATGTCTTTAGGCGAATTTTGCAAATCGGAATCCATCATGACAATAATATCCCCCTCGGCGAAGGCGATACCGGCGGCGATGGCCGCGGTTTGTCCGCAATTTTTCTGGAAACTGAGTATCCTAAAATTTTTGTTCCCGCGTAGGGCGACCTCGAGCGCGGGAAGACTCGCGTCCTTTGACCCGTCATCGACGAAAATGACTTCGGATGAGGAAGTTGTGGTACAAAACTCGTTTAATTCACCCGCTAAAATGGGGATATTCTTCTCTTCGTTGTATACGGGGATGACGATTGACAGCTTCATTGCCTTGTACTCTACCACATCGGAACAACTTTTTGAATGAAACTTAGGTATATATCCCACCATCAGGTAAAAAGATCCATAAACAACCCTCGAAGAAGCCCTCGGGTATTCCTAAAAAGTGGCCGGATAATTTTTCTGGTGAAAAATTTCCTAGGACTCCGCGCCGCCGCGCTGCGTAGCCACATTTTTAGAAACACCTTCGGGCTTTGTTCTTCGAGGGTTGTTCCTTGCGCTTTACTGCGAGTTCTTTTTGGGCCGGCGAAGCTTATGAATGCATCCTCTTTCTCATCTTCCAGATGTTTTTAAGTTGGCGGATGATTTCGACAAGAGGTGAGACTTTGCTCGCGCGAAGCTCGTCCCGAACTTCGCGCCAGGTTACGGGTACTTCGAGCACGCGGTATCCTTTTCTGCAAGCGAGAATCATGAGCTCAGTATCCCAGAACCATCCCGCGTCCTGAGTCTCCGGAATGAGCTCATGAACAATCTTTCTACTGAATGCCTTAAAGCCGCATTGAGCGTCCTTGAAATTCACTCGAAGCACAATTTGGAGCAAAATATTATAGATCTTTGAAAGTAGTTTACGTTTAAAGCTTCTTTTGGCGTCGGCATATGGCACATACCGTGATCCCGTCACCAGGTCATACCCCTCGTCGATTTTTGAAACAATGAACGGAAAATCTTTGAGATCGGTAGCAAGGTCGGCATCCATATAGGAGTATATATCGTAGTCCGGTTTTCTCGCCCACGCCTTTCTGATGGCTATCCCCCGTCCTGCGTCCGACACCCGATCAGTGACAATAGAAGGATATTTTTTCTTTAAATCCTCGGCAATGGAAAACGTCCGGTCACTCGAGTTGTTATCGAGGATAAGTATCGTCCACGCGTAGCCGGAGAGGTGCGCCTTGGCATGCTCGAGCACCGCAAAAACGCTTTTTTCGAGCACAATTTCCTCGTTATAGCATGGAATGGTGATGAGAAGTTTTTTCATGGTTGCATCATGATAGAGGTAATTTTTTCCGCGAATCGCTCCACGCCGTGACAGCGCACCACGATCTCGCGCATGTCTTGCCGCAGCGCCGACCACTCCGAGGGCGGCAGGGCATAAAGGGTCAGTATGGCGCGGGAGAGTCCCTCGTAATCCCCTTTTTCAAAAAAGAGGAGTGGCAAGTATTTTCCAAGCACTGCTTTGTACGCTTCGTTGCACGTCACAACCGGCATAGCGGCTGCCATGGCTTCAAGCCCCGCCTTGTCGAGACTTCCAGTCAGGCTGGTGTTGATAAACATGTCGCTTGCGTGAAGGTACGGGAGCATGTTCCTGTATTCTACTTTGCCGTGCATGGTTACCACTCCCTCAAGGCCAAGTGAAGTAATCATCGTCTTGAGACTTCGCTCGTATGCAACTTGCTCAGGCACTCCAGCCGCTCCAACAATCGAGAGTGAGAGCGGCATGGCATTTTTGATACGTGAGGCCGCCTTTAAAAGCGTAGGGTGGTCTTTGACCGGAGAAAGTCTGCCGACCATGATAAGACGGCTTCGCGAAGCACTGGTGACCTCTCTCGGCCTGAAATAATCGGTATCAATGCCCTGCCCCACCACTCGAATTTTTCCACTACGAAGACGGCAACCGCTCGCAGTCGACGTGAAGATACTTCGGGAGAATAGCGCGGCAATCCGAAGGGTAAACGGGGTATGCCCGTGGGCGTACCACAAAAATACTTTCTTACCCATAAGCATCCAGAAAGGCGCTCCGAGGAGAACATACATCTGGTTCATATGCACGAAGACCGCGTCGTAGCTATTCCTTTTTCGTACGATATGTCGCAAGAATCTCCACGTATATTTGATTCTTTTCGTAATTCGTAATTCAAAATTCACCGCTCGTTCTTTCCCTAATGAATGTACCTGTACATTTTCTGGCAATTGATGCTCCCCCTCATACAGGCAAATAACCTCCACCCTTTCAACTTTTTTTGAAAACTCTTCCACCCAGCGGTGCACAAAGCCGAGCACGTCGTCATGCATATCCATTTTCTGAGTGATGAATAGGAGTTTCATGTTACGCGCGAAAAATGATTTTTTTGTAGACAAAATAACTACCCACGGCAATCGACAAGCCGATAATTATTTGGGATAAAATATACCAGATGCCGAATCTGTCCACCAGTACGTACATGAGCGCGGTGTTGAGGGCGAGATTGACGAGCGCCACTAAAAAATATTTTCCGACCTGGATATGCATGTCCGTCGTCCTATCGTCCCTGAATGTCCAAAATTTTTGAAGCGTAAAACTGATGCAAAAAGCAAATACGAACGCGATGATTGCCGAGGTGATGTACCAGATGTCAAGAACGTCGGTAAAGACGTACAAGAACCCCACGTCGACAACAGCCGCCGTGCCGCCGGCGATAACGTATTTGATCTTCCGTCGGTGGGTAAAAGCGTGACCGTAGAAAAAAGGAAACGCCCGTTCAACGGAGCGGAGAAACCGATAGTAGGCTCTTTTGATGCTCATAATGCGACTATTATACCCCATTACCTTTAAGCGCTTCCCGCCATGACTCTTGGTAGCGGAGCGTGTATGCTTCTTTGGAAATCACGTGCGACCGCGCGGCGCGGTATGCAGCAACGGCGAACGTTTCTCTTTTCTCTTTGTTTGCGACAAGCTCGAGCAGTGCGCCGACCAGACACTTCGAATCGTTGACACCGCATACGAAGGCGCTCTCGGCGTCAACGAATACCTCTCCCGCGATGCCGACATCGGTCGTCACGATGGCGGACCCCGAGAGGGCCGCTTCAACGAGTGACATGCCATATCCTTCGTACGACGAAGTGGAGAGAACGATGTCGGCCGACGCATAATACGAAGCGAGATTTTCCTGCCAACCTTCAAAGCGAACGGAGTTAGTAAGTCGCAGATTGTGCGTCATGCGCTCTAAAGCGGCAAGCTCCGAGCCGGAACCGACGATGACAAGACCGGTTTTGGGGAACTTGTTTACAACCGCTGCAAATGCCTGCAAAGCTGTCGCAATATCCTTTTCCGGTTCGAGGCGCGATGCCATAAGTATGATCGTTTCGAATTCTGGATATTTTTTGCAGAGATCAAAGGACGGCACCTCATTTTCTATTTTTTCTGCATCCACCAAAATCGGAAGAACAGTAATTTTCTTATCATGAATCTTAAACCATACGTCGTGAATCAACGCACGTTTGATTCGCTCCGATACGACGCGAACGGCATCGGCGCTACGGAGTACGCGACCGGCGATCATCACCCGCATCATGTTCAACACCGAGTGTTTAACAAAATATGGGCTTAAAAAATCAGTGTGTATTTGAACATGGAGCCGCACCTTCCCCGTTTTTTTAAGCGCGCTCCCGACCATGCCGGACTCAAAGGGATCCTGGACCGTGACTAGAGAGTCTCTCTGGTTGAGATTCCTCTCCTTGATTATTCTCTTGCCGACGCGAATAGCATCGAAAATGTAGTGCCATCTGTTTCTCGAGTTGGTGGGATAGAGCCAAACATTCTCGGCAATCTTCTCTTCCTTGAAGGCAGGATCATCAGTCGTGCGCCCCGTATTAAAAACCACAATATGAAGCTCATTTACCAGAGTGCCATAGAGGCGGGTACGCGCTCGTACCGCACTCCCCTCCTTAAAAATATTTCTGTCGGATCCGATGCTTATTACGTTCATATTTTTTTGGAAAGATTTATATACTCCTCCGCCATATCGCCCCATGAATGTCTGTACGCGAACGTTTCAATATTCTTCACATATTCCCTGTACTCTGCATCATCCACGAGTCGTAGGATTGCTTTGGTAATTGCTTCCTTGTCGAGTGGATCGACGAAGATACCAAGATTCTTTACCGTTTCGTATAAGCCGGTGTCCTTGGTGAGGATGAACGGCTTACCCCGCTGTATCGCCTCAAGGATAAGGTTGGGGCAGACTTCAGAGAGCGAAGGCAGGATGATCGCATAGGAACTTTTTATTTTTTCCATGAATTTCTCATGCGGCAACTTTTCCGTATCAAGCTCGATCTCAGGGCGGATTTTTTTCGCTTCCGCAAAAGCTTCCCGAAGCGTTATTTCATTTTTGATAACGATCGAGCGTGTTGAAAAAATGAAGTTCTTCTTCGACGGTGCTTCCCCGCCAAGCTTCATTCCAACGTAATTTGGAATGATCTGCGTCCGTGTCGGACTAATGGCATAGGGAGTACTCATGATGTTTTTCTGCCATTCGGTCGTAAAAGCAAGTGCGTTAGTATTTCGGAGCGCGATGCCCATAAGCATTTTGATTATTTTCTCCTTTACGTTCAGTCTGACGCTTTTATCGCCATAAAATCGCGAGAGTGGGATCATGTGCTTGCTTCGCTCGACATATGATTCCCACAGAAAATCTCCGCCTATCCGCATGATAACTTTCTTTCCGAACAGTTTGGCGGCAAGGAGTGCCGGAAGCCCCACACTCCACGTATCAAGAGCCAGAATGAACGTGGTGCCCGGTAAACTAAAAACCGTACGGAAAAAATAATAAAGATGGCGTATTCCTATAGGCAACTTTTTCTCCAGTCTGTAAGAAAGCACGTTTACCTCATATCCCAACGCTCTAAACTCCCTCTCTAAGTTGAAGGCGTATTCCGCCGGCCCGCCAATATCCGGAGGATAAATACCAGTGGCGATGAGGATTTTCATTGACTTTTCCATTGAAACACATCATACAACATCTTTATGGATTGGAAAAACAGGATAAAATACTCTTTTCTTCATATCGGCGACAATCACCTTCCAATCATACCGCTCTTCTGCCATTTTCTTGGCGCTCGCTACGATCATTTCACGAAGAAGTTTTGCCTCAAGAAAAAGTTCCACCTTTTCCGCAATGCTTCGAGGATTGTTCGGCTCGCAGAAAAGTCCGGTAATCCGATCGAACAGAAAATCCGGAATGCCACCCACCGGTGTTGCGATGACGGGAAGCCCCGCCGCCATCGCTTCGACAAAGGCGCTACCCATGCCTTCAGAGAGCGAGGGTCGAACAAAAACGTCGGCGAGGGAGAAATATTTCGGAATATCTTTTTGCTCAACGTACCCCAAAAAACGAACCCGGTCCTCCACCCGAAGCGCGTGGGCAAGCGAGCGAAGTTCTCCGCGAAGTGGGCCATCTCCCAGAATAAGTAGTTTCGTGGTAAGCGGCATCATGGCAACCGCGTGAATGACATCATCTACCGCGTTTTTAGTGACAAGCCGTGAAGCAGTGACTATTACCTTGTCTTTCTTGCCAATATTCAGGCCTTCTTCAAGGGCCTTTTTTTCATCGCGCGGCACTTTTGCTCCGAAAATCGCGACATCCACACCATTAGGAATGATCTCACTTCTTCCCTTATACCCCATGTCCCGAGCAAACTGTTCAAGGAATTTTGAGATGGTCTGCACCATATCGGCCTGTTTAAAAACTTGTGTTAAGAACGGATACACCAGTCGGATACGTTTTCGCTTTTTAATATGTGCTAACGTGTCGCCGTCTTGTAAGGTCAAAATATAGGGAATTTTTCGATAGAGCAATTTGAAGAAAACTGCGGAGAATCCCATATAGGTCATGATTGACCAGAGGGCATCGAATTTATTTCTGCGGTCCAACAACACCGCTTTCAGAAACGCCATCAGCGGATAGAGCACTTTATTCAAATACATCGGGAATCGAAGTAAGTCTTCAGGCGTAGGGTTTCTTTTTGAAAATCCGATTCGGTGTACGAGAATGTTACCGATGCGTTCCCGCTTTGGGAGAGTGCTGTCGAAACGCAAAGTAATCATCTCAAATTCAATGTCGGAAGACGGTATCCGGTCAGTAATCTCTTTAACTGCAAGCTCCGCCCCACCCAGAAAGGGATGGTATGCAAGGGAAAATATAAGTATTCGTTTCGCCATTTCTTACAATGATAAGCTAATTTTCTTACTAAAACAAACTTTTACACATTAAAAAATCCCACTTAGTACAAGCGGGATATTGAGTCTGCAGAGGATACAAAGTTACCGTTTCCCCCTTCGAGCGATAGCTCGATTGGAATACTCAGGATCACCGGTGACGTTTCTAATAATCCTGAAAAAAGGAGGAATGTATCGCTTCGCTCCCCGATCCGTCCATTCCATTTCGAGAAGTGCGAGATCACTCCTGGGTTCATCCACCAGATCCGCTTCACAGAATTGCTCCTGCCAAAAGAAACAGGCTCGTCGCTTCTTGATGGTGTGCGAATCTTTGTCTCGGAGCAACAAGAGAGCGTTATATTCTCTTCCATCGATGATCCGATCACGTTCAACACGTATCCCTTTCTCCACCTCTTCCTTAATGGTGTAGTAGAAGGACGGATCGCCGTGGTCAACACGCATACGCACACGATGCTCTTCCTTCGAGGACGGTGAGACGAGGTAATCCTGTGTGATATGACTCACGTGATACTGCACAGGAATGTCACGGAGTTCAAATCGCCCGATCAGAAATTTATCCTCCTTTTCAAGCGGTACAGGATCTCCAATGACGTTGCAGACTTCCGCACATAGCCGATGAATCTTTTCACTAAAGTCCGTGCTGTTATCGATGACCCGCGGATGCGGATGACGTTTCCATGCCTGCAAAGTTCGCTCGTCAATCACCCGAGCTTCCTCCGGCGTTTCTTTCCTTGCCTCGTTGTTCGCAAGCGTATAGAACGCTTCCTTACCGAAGGCAGCAGTCCTAAGATGTATTGCAGCGTGATAACGCTCTTGGCACAATTCACCAAGTGAGAAACCGAGTCGCTGAACCATTTCCAAAAATGCAGCTTCCTCGACGTATGCCATGCCGTCCATAGCTCCACGATCACAAAGGACAACAACTTTACGGCCCTTATTCCGGTACCGAATAGCGGCAGAAAGGAACCGTTCATACTGCATTAGTGTGTCGAAAAGAATTTCCTCCTGGAACTCTGTTTTCTCGAGTTCAGGCGACCACGGCGTGACCCCACCCATAATGAGTTTGGTTGCCGACTCAGGCACCACCAACACTTTACGCCCACGGCCAGAAAGCATTTCTTTGAGCTGTGAAAGTCCTGTGCTTTTACCACTGCATGGACCGCCCGTCACTACGATGACCCAGATATTCTCCCCAACGGTGAGAAGTGTGTGAGGATTCCAAAGATGAGATATAGTTTTCAGAGACTACTCCTTTCTATTGAGGTTAACAGACAAATTCCTGCCTCCTTGGTTGTCAGGGAGCAGGAATTCTGCAAGGCTATAGGGTACCTATTCTACAGCACTTGATTATGATCGCATCTTAGCATGTTTTATTAATGCTGTCAATTATTATTTCTCAATCTTGAGAACATCTCGGAGCACCGCTTCAGGCACTTCCTTTACCGGGACGGAAGGTTGTATGACTGGTGTGGATTCTGACTTTTTGTTTTCCGGCCGACTCTGAGATTTTTCTTGTGGCTTTGGAGATATCGGAGTAGGTCCTGTTGTTATCACCTTCGATAATGCGGCACGGAGATCATTCAAATTTTCTTTGCTAGGGGCTTTACCGTCATTTTTTGCAGGTGTTTTAAGTGACTGTAATGACACGGGCTTCGGAGTTGTCACTGGCTGTGTAGGTGATGATGGAGTGGGAGTCGCAACAGATTTTGGAATTACGGGAGCTACAGTCGGAGTCGGTGTTGCTTTCGCTAAAAGCTTCTGGAGTTCACTTTTAAGCGTGCCTCCTCCTAGATCATCTTTAGGGGGCTCTCTTCGTTCCAACTGAGCCTGTGGAGTAGGTTCTGCTGCTCTAGGTTGCGAAGGAGCCTGACCTGATGGTTCAGATGGTGTAGCCGGACGCTGTAAAGGAGCCGCGGGACGTGGAGCTTCTTTAGTTGGTGACGATGAGGATGGTCGTGGAGGTTGTGCTGGAGCACTCGGTCGAGGCTCGCTTTTTTCAAGACGAGTAGGAGCTGGTGCTGGACGTCCCAGTGCCGGAATTGCCTTGCCATTGAGGCTTGGTCCCACATCGGGACGTTGTCCCGAAGGGACCAGCTTTGAGGAAGAGACAACGTCGGGAGCGGGACGTTTAGGCGCAGGGATCGAAATGGTCTCATGCCATTTTTTGATTTCTCCTTCGACATCGATTCTCGTCTGCGCAAATTGGCCGCGCGAAGCATCAAGAATCTCTTTTACATAGGTTACTTCTGGCTCCTTGATGGGCGGCAAGGTGGTGGCGGAAAAAGGATGGGAGCTCACGCCGTCGATCATGAGCTTAAGATAAATTTGCGTAAAGCCCAGATTCACCAGATCTTCGGCGGTGAACTGCGGCGCAAATTCTTTTTCCAATACTTCCGCGTCATAGGCGCCGACACGGAACGTCACCATTGTACCGACGTTGCCGAATACTGCCGCCCGCACTTCCTCTTCCATTTGTTCGATGTACTGATGTGCGATGGTAAGGTTCAAATTGTACTTTCGAGCCTCTGAGAGAATGTCCGCGAAAGACTCATTAGCAAAAGATTGGAACTCGTCCACATAGAGATAGAAATTCGGTAGTGTTTTTAGTACCTTTGGCGCCACATCCGCACGACTCATGGCAGCCAAATATATTTTGGTAATGAGCATGCCGCCTAGGAGGTTGGCATTCGACTCCCCCACTCTTCCCTTGGAAAGGTTGATGATGATAATCTTTTTTTCATCCATCATTTTACGAATGTCAAAGGACGATCGCGGCTGTCCGATCATGTTGCGAATGAGAGCGTTCGAAGTGAATTGTCCGATCTTGTTTTGGATGGCGGGTGTGGCTTCGGCGGCAAACTTTTCAGTGTATTTTCCGAACTCGTCAATCCAGAATGATTTCACCGCCGGGTCTGTGACGTTATCAACTACCTTCTTTCGGTATTCCTTGTCGGCGAGCATTTTGTTTACACCTAAGAGCGTCGCGTCAGGATATTCAAGAAGCGCCAAGAGTGTGTTCGCAAGAATATATTCCATACGGGCCGACCACGCGTCCACCCAAATCTTTTTGAAGGTTGACATGAGCCCTGATACCACAAGATGTCGTTTATCAGCATCGACTTTTTCGAGCACGTTGAAAGAGACGGGATAATCAAGATCGAAAGGAGCGAAATAGAGTACATCCTTAATGCGCTCTTTCGGGACATACTCGAGCAAAAGATCAGCAGTTTTGCCGTGCGGGTCGATAAAGGCCAATCCTTCGCCGTTTTGAATATCTTGCACTGCCATGTTCTCAAGCAGCGTCGATTTACCCATACCGGTTTTGCCGATAACGTAGACATGCTTCGTGCGGTCTTTAGCTTTGATACCAAAAGGAGTTTTTTTGTTTCTTGAATCCGCTTGGCCAAAATATGTAATTCTATTTTCGTCGATCATAGAGCAAAGTATGTATAGTATTATATCACGCAGATTGTAGATAAAAAGTTAGCCCAGCACATTTGGAATGTGCTGGGCTGGTTTAGTTTATATTAAACCATTGCATAGGTTCGAGCCACTCGAAGTGCTCGTAACACCGGAATATCATGTTTTCTCCCTTGAATTACCTCCACACGATACTGCGGATCAGTGAGATCCAGGATAGTCGTTGCTTCAAGCTTTGACATCGGAAGATGTTCGAGCATGAGTTGTTGTCCTTGTATCCTCCGCACGGAAGCCATCGAAGGCTTCACGCACAGAGGTCTCACTGTCACTCTTCGGACAGACGCTGCTGCCCGTATATGGTGTGCACTCATAGGTTGTTACCGCACCGACGTTGTTGGTTTTGTTCTAGGAACACGACATGCCTGCTCTAGTGCAAACAAGTTCCGCCTTCCATACTATCAGATTTAATCACATTTGTCAATCCCGTTCATCAGTTGTTGAGGCAGAGAGGAGCGCATCCCGCGTATAGCGATTGGAGGGATTCCATAGCATCCAGGAGTCGAGCCCTGCATCATAGGTCGCCTGAATCTGAGCCCTCACTTCTTTCGGTCCATACACTCCACCGTAATTAAAATCCTGCAACCACGGCCTTAATTTCAAAGGAGTAGTGCTCGCGTTCGTTGCCCGCAAGGCCGCGCTGTCCATTGAGAACTTTATGATCTCGTATGGTACCTTATTCGGATCGGGCCAACCGTTGAAATTCGGCGGGTAATGAGACGGGTAGACCATGGGTGCGACATAATCAAAATGTGTCAAAGCATGTTCAAGGATTTGTCCGATATTTAAATCATCCTTGTTGGTCGCTGTCATTCCAAAGAGGTCGGCTGAAACAGTAATGCCCTCGGAGCGAAGTACGTCGGTAATATAGCTAAAAAATTCATTGATGACCTCGGCTTTTTTTCTGCTACCGGCCCAAGGAAACGAAATATCATTCATAGGACCGTCGGATGGAAAGCGTATATAGTCAAGATTGATTTCATCAAACCCTCGCGCATACGCCTCTTTTGAAATCGCCGTGATATATTCCCATACCGGCTTTGCTCCCGCATCGAGCCATCGCACACCTTTGTGATCTTTCCATTCTGTAGTGCCATTTTTATTTTTCACGGCCAGTTCAGGTCGCTTCCCTACCAAGTATTGATCTTGGAACACCGAGACTCTGCCGATGACATAAATATTTTTTTCATGAAGGGTTTTAATGAGCTCGTCCAGATCGCTGATGCGACGTTCGGACGCTCCCGTCTCTTTGAGTACCGGATCATTCACTGGAAACGCGATGCGTCCTGTGTAATCTTTAATATCAATGACTACCGCATTAACCTCAGTTTCATCAATGAGTGAAATGACTCCTTGACGCACTGCCGGTGAACCAGCAACATAGCTAGTCATGTAGACAGCCTTGAGCGGCACGGGCGTCGCTAGATGAAGAGGGATACTAGGGATTACTGCCACCTCGGCCTTAATAGGAGCGACGGAGATATAGGTAAAAGGAAAAAGTTCGGGTATGCCTACATAGAGTGCCGAGAGAGATAAAAGAGAAAACACCAGAAGTAGGTAACCCCAGACTATTCCGGATTTTCTCTTGGTTTCCGGAAAATGGGAAGCACCTTTTCTCATTTAATTAGCGAGCGTGCTGTTTCGGTTATCGATAAATACCTGATCGGTTGATTCCTTTTCTATGCCACATCCGCATGTTCGTGCGGGATTGTATCTGCGATACCCATATGAACCAAGAAGAAAAAACCCTGTCACTACAAGAAGTATTGTTTTCCAAGAATCCGGAAAACCCAAAAAAGGTAGTACTAAGATCCAGATGCCGAGAGTAAGTACTGTTTGTGACTTTAACATATAGTCATTATATTCTATTTTCCCAAAGCGCAAACTGTGGAGAACTCCGAAAGTACCCCTTCGAACACAGGTGTGATAGGATGATGCCAGAAAAATTGAACCAAACCTTGAAAGGAGGTGAGTCTATGAAGTGGTGGCAATATAGAGCACGGTCACATCCAGGACGATTAGCGGCCCGACTTGTGAAATACAGAGAAGGCCAGATCATGTTGGAGTCAAAAAAAGAAAAGGGGCAGGAGACGGAAGTATGGCGAGGCGCCATAGAGGAAATAATCCCTGTCCGAACCACCGTGCATTTTCATTTGCACTGGCTGGCGAAAAGAAGAAGTGTTTTTGACAAACATTGGTCAAAAAAATGGGAATGGGAATTCGAAAAACGCGCTACCAGTCTTCCTTACGTTCTCGATATCCAAACAGGGATCGAACCCGCAGGGTCTGACCCTATTGAACTTGAGAAGGAAATTTTCAAGTTTTATCAGAACAAACAAAGTAAGTGCGGTGGGATTACTTTTCCCAAACGTTGCTTCTTTGTAACAACACAGGGAGAAAACGGAACGTTGTTCCAACCCTCTGATCCATATAACCTGGAGATACGGGGAGACGAGCTCATCGATCCTTTAAGCACATAACCCCTACCGAAAGGCCGGGGGTTATCATTTTATACCCAACCCCGAGCCTAATGGAATGACTCCACCATCACCACGAATTCCCCGCGCACCTTTTCAGGATGGCCTTTAAAGTAATTCAGTACCTCTTCCGGCGTACCAGAGACGATCTCTTCAAACACCTTAGTGAGTTCCCGCGCCACCACAACTTTTCTATTACTTGGAAGCTCGGCTTCCAAGTGGATGTTGAGTGCTTCGAGCGTTTTCAATATCCGATGCGGGGATTCGTAAAATACGACGGTTCTTTCGGAGTCGGCTATTTCTTTAAAAAGAGTCTGTCGTCCTTTCTTATGCGGCAGGAATCCTAAGAACAAAAAGTCAGAGGAGGGCAAGCCGCTTGCTGAGAGAGCGGCCGTGAGTGCGGATGCACCGGGAATAGGCATGACAGTCACTTCTCCTTTCTTAAAATGATCCCGCACTTCTTTCACGATCAAACATCCCGGATCAGAGATCCCTGGGGTACCCGCATCGGTTACGAGTGCAAGATTTTTTCCTTCTTCGAGTAAACCGATGAGTTGCTCCGACTTCGCCTCGGTACTGTGGGCATTATAGGAAATGAGAGGTTTTTTGATCTCGTATTTGTTGAGTAAGCGGGCGGTCATCCGCGTATCCTCGCAAATAACGCCGTCAACATTTTTGAGAATGTTAAGCGCCCGAAGAGTAATATCTTCAAGATTACCGATGGGTGTTGCCACAATGTAGAGGATAGCCATGCCTCTACCCTAGCAGATTTTTGAATGTTTACAATACGTGTGCATCGTCGACCGTAGGTAGTAGATTTCATAGTGATTTGTAGTTCGTATTGCTGTATAATCGGCCTAATGGACGAGCTTAGAACAACACTCAAAAAAAGACCGATCGTATACGTTACTCGCGACATCGAGCGGGCACTCGGTTTCTTGCCTTCGGATGGCTATTTTGTAATTAGCAACCGTACCAGCTACGCAGAAAAGATACTCACCAAACATCCCAACAATGTTGTACTCATTGATCGCGTGGATAGTGGCATGCTTGATACTCATGAACTACTATCCACCTCTGAAGTAGCCACCACAATTTCAAAGCACGCCGCACACGTCATGGTGTTTAAAAATACTTCGGCTATTGAAACGATTTGTAAAGAAAGGGGCTGGAGTTTACTTAACCCAAAAGCCGCTCTTGCTGAAATGATTGAAAATAAAATAACTCAAGTTGCATGGCTCGGCAAACTCAAAAAATTCCTACCACCGCACCGCATCACTACAGGGAAAGATTGTGTATGGAGCAATACACCCTTTATCGTTCAATACGCGCATGCTCACACCGGTGAAGGTACGATCCTCGTCAATAACAATGAAACAGCGGAAAACATCCGAGAAACATTCCCTCATCGCGAGGTACGAATCACCGACTTCGTCGATGGTCCTGTATTTACGAGCAATAACATCGTCACAGAGGAAGAAGTGCTCCTCGGAAACGTAAGTTACCAGATCACCGGTCTCTCACCATTTACCGAAAATAAATTCTCTACGATCGGCAACGACTGGAACTTTGCAACAAGAACACTCTCGCCTACTCAAAAAAGCGAGATCGAAAAAATGGTCCGGGAGATCGGAAAAAGAATGAGAGATGATGGATGGAAGGGTCTTTTTGGCGTCGATGTAATCCTCGACTCAAAAACAGGAAAAATATACTTGATTGAAATCAACGCACGCCAACCGGCTTCTACGACATATGAATCACAACTCCAAAAAAAATCTAACCCTTTTAGCATTTCCGTATTCGAGGCTCATCTCGCTTCCCTCCTCGGTCTTTCAACCTTCAACCTTCAACCTTCAACTATTCTTGATGGCGCTCAAATCATCGCCCGTCATACCAACGCTCACATCGACACAGGAGGACTCGCGACAAAACTTCGCCAAATGAATCTTACTGTTATAGAATATGAAAATAACGCCCATAATGCAGACGCGTTACGAATTCAAAGCGGCCATTCACTAATCGAGAATGTGAACATACTGAACGATACCGGTAAACAGATTGCCTCCATCTTAAATCCTCATGGAAACTAACACCTTAACCGAAAAGGCTCTTGCCGTCATCAACGCGTACATGCACCTGCCTATTGGAAATGGTGTGGCGTGTCCCTACCATAATAATCGCCGACGAAAGGTACGTGCCGGTCTTCGGGCGCTGGTTGGCAAAGGAAGCGTGAACGACATCGTAGACGAAGCGACGATTATGAGCATTCGAGAAAAGAAACCGCTAGCTGCACTCACCACCCCTGAACTGACTAAATTTCTTGTCGACCATTCGTTAGGCATCGATTGTTCGGGATTCGCCTATTATGTACTTGATGAAGAGAGTAAAGCGTTTAATCGAGGAACGCTCCGGAGACGTTTACGATACCCTTTCGCCACCTCTCCGCTCCGGAAATTGATTATCCTTTTGCGGAAAGTTGAGAATGCTGGAGTAAGTACCTTCGCTCACCCCAACAATAGTCGAGAGATTGCTCTTGCTGAAATAAAACCTGGAGATTTTATTGCCATGACCTATGCCGGAGTAGGCACGGTTCTTGACCACATGGTGATTATTCATGCAGTCGACAAAGAAAACGAACGTGTCAAAACCATTCATTACTCTAATGCTATCGCTTGGTCTTCCGATGGACTCTACGGACATGGAGTGCGGCAAGGAACTATCAAGATCCTCAACGCCGAAAAATCAATCATCCATCAATACTGGACTGAAAACGGGAAATCCGGAAACGAAAATTATACGCTCGTCCGCGCACTGCAATCATCCTCATGTACCATACGACGACTTAATTGGTTTTAAAATACCAATCTACAAATGGCTACGAATACTCTCGATCTTCACATTTGTAGCCATTCGTATATTTGCAAGGATTAGTATATTAGTATCTATTTACTTAAGCTATTTTTACTGATAAAGTTTTGAGCATGAATCTCACCGTAGCGACCATTCAAGCGCTTTCCTCAACCATCGGTTTTGCCATTCTAAGTGCTGTTGTAAGCTTCGCGTGGAGCCCTCTTTTGATCTTTCTTCTATATAAATACAACATTACGCGCAGAGCGGAATTTGACCCGACACTTGGTATGGAGTCGCGCAAAGATAAAGCCCATGTGCCGGTCATGGGAGGGCTTCTCGTTATCATCACTGTCGCCGTCATCACCATCGTTTTTAATTGGGAGAGAAGTTATACATGGGTACCAATCGGCGTAATGATCCTTGCTGCCGCTCTGGGTGCCGCGGATGATTTACTCAATATTTTCGGCAACAAGCGCCGGTCTCGAAGCATACGCCAAATTTTCACCCTAATCCGCGTTCACCACGACTGGAAAATGCGTGTGTGGTATGTACTGACATTCCCCTGGTCCCTTTTCAAGCGCACCTCACTCTGGCTCGGCTCGCACCCGGGCACCGGCATTCATGTGCACGAAAAACTACTGCTTCAATTCATAGCGGGGGCGATCACGGCGTGGTGGGTCTACTTTAAACTGGGCGAAGATTGGCAATCGCTCTATGTTCCCTTCCACGGCTTTATCGACATCGGCTGGATCATCATTCCTCTCATTATCGTCGTGGTAATGTTTACCGCTAATGCAGTTAATATCGCGGACGGCATGGACGGACTCGCCGGCGGCATGCTCATCCCCACCTTCGGCGCACTCGCTATTTTAAGTTGGACATCAAGCTATCATGAAATGGCAGTTTTGAATGCCACCGCCATGGGGGCGCTTGTGGCGTACACCTATTTCAATATAAAACCTGCTCGCTTTCAGATGGGCGATGTGGGGTCGCTCGGTCTCGGTGCGCTCCTCGCCATTAACACCATTGTAATCAATCAACTAATAGTTCTTCCGATTCTCGGCTTCATGTTCTACATCGAGGCAGTGAGCGTGGTGATTCAGGTATCTGGTCGCTATCTTTTAGGTCGGAGAATTTTCAAAATGGCTCCCATCCATCATCACTTCGAGCTCAAAGGCTGGAGTGAGGAAAAAACCATCATGCGCTTCTGGATCATTCACCTGGCGGCGGTACTTCTCGGGATGTGGGTAGCGCTTCATTAAAAACCAAATATACGAATGAGTACCAATCTACAAATGGCTACGAATACTCAAGATCTTAACATTTGTAGCCATTTGTAGATTTGCAAGGATTAGTATATTAGTATGTACCTTTTCTGGAACAAAAAAACTATAACCGACTTCAGTGATTCAAACATAGAGTCGCTCTATAATGACGGCTTCGTTTTCACCCGCCTCGGCAAAGGGGTGATGCATCAGACGAGGAGTGCCCGGATCGATCTTTCAAAGTTCGAACTCTCGAGCGAAAACCGAAGAATTTTAAAAAAAGTGGAAGGGTTATGTTTAGAGAAACACCCGATCCCCTATTTAGAATACTCTTGGGAAATTGGAAAAATAGCTAAAGATTTTTATACTTCTCGAGATGCTGATTTTTCCGCAAATAAAATAAAGGAATTACTAACCGATGATACTGAATCGAACTTTAACATCCTACTCGCCTTTGAAGAGGACACCATCCCCTCCCCATCCTCCCCTTTCCAAGGGGAGGTGGCCGAAGGCCGGAGGGGTTATGCTATCTGCTACCAATCCCCAACCCTGCTCCACTACAGCTACCCTTTTTATGATCTCTCCGCCCCCAAAGACACCGGTCTCGGTATGATGCTCAAAGCGATCCTCTGGGCAAAAGAAAATGGCAAAAAATATTTTTATCTAGGTTCGCTCCAACGTCCTACCGACGTCTACAAGCTCCAATTTGCGGGATTGGAGTGGTTCGACGGAAAGAAGTGGCAAACCGATCTTGCAACAGCTAAGAAAACTCTCAATGAAAATTAATCTCGTTGTAGTAGGAAAACAAGAGGCTCTTTTTACTGAAGCAGTGCTTGAATTTACGAAGCGTATTAAACGGTACAGCGATTTTGAAGTAGTAGAAACGACTGACGAGAAACTCGGTGAGGTCATACAAAAATACGAACGGATGTTTCTGCTCGATGAAAAAGGTAAAGAATTTTCAACGATGGAGTTCTCCGACCTCCTACAGAAACAGTTAAACATAGGTGGTAAAAACATGTGCTTCGTCATCGGCGGAGCGTATGGTTTTAGTGCCGAAGTAAAAGAACAAGCCAACGCCACAATCTCTCTTTCCAAACTGACCTTCCCTCACCAGCTCGTCCGCGTCATTTTCCTCGAACAGCTCTATCGAGCATTCACTATTTTAAATAACGAGAAGTATCACCATCAATAGAGATTAGTATATCAATGGTTAGAAATTGGATACCGAAGAATAAAAAACTCGCGACGGATGGGCCCGCGCGAATCATACACATGTGCTATTTTAGTAACGCGGTCTCTAAAGAAACCTGCTGCCAATCACCCGAATTGATCCCTGAGGTGACAGTCCATCCCTGTGTTTCAAATCTTTGTGTAACCAAAAGAACCGCCTTCTTTTCGTTCGAAAGACACCGTTTCTTGTCCCTCTCGGCATAGTAATCGTACGGAACCTTCGACTCGAATTCACATACGATCTTGTCATCAGACATCTCAAGCTCGCAAGCACGAAGTTTTTTATCAAGCGAATTCTCAATATCCCAAGCTCTTTGAGCTATAAGAAATTCATCCTGCGCTTGTTCCACCTCTTTTTTCCTCTCTGCTTCAGTGGACAGCTTGGCGGTTAGTGCTTCTAAGATTGTTTTTGCTGGCATAGCCATACTTTTTATCCTTTCATCTAAGCATGAATATAATACGAATATTTATAATGTCAACTCCTATATTTCACACCCATTTTCCGTTAAACTGAGTAAGTATTTTTACTTTATGGACTTTTCGACTTTATAGACTTTATGACTTCTCCCAAACATATTCACATAGTAGGTATTTGCGGTGTGGGTACCGGGGCGCTTGCTGTAGCGCTTAAAAACGCCGGTTACAAGGTCACCGGCAGCGACAAAGGATTTTTCCCTCCCGTTTCAACCGCCCTCGAACAAGTGGGTGTAGAATTTTACGCTGGCTGGCATCCGGAAAAAATGGGCAAACCCGATTTTGTTGTGGCCGGAGGATCAGGCACTTCCCTATCCAATCCAGAAGTT
The DNA here is from genome assembly GCA_036517115.1 of Minisyncoccota bacterium. Taxonomy (GTDB): domain Bacteria; phylum Patescibacteriota; class Minisyncoccia; order Phycocordibacterales; family PALSA-1337; genus DATDYB01. The sequence goes on from DATDYB010000005.1 coordinate 77,169, forward strand.
GTGCGTGCAAAAGAATTGGGTATCCCCATTCAATCATTTGCGCAAGCGGTTGGAGAATTTATCGTCAAAGAAGGAAATTCGATCGTGGTCGCAGGAACGTGGGGAAAGAGTAGTTCTACAGCAATACTTTCGTATATTCTAGAGCAGGTGGGGTTAAACCCAGGCTATTTCTTTGGAGGACTCGCCACCTCCCTTCAAAGTGGGAAAATCGGTTCAGGAAATATCAGTGTGGTTGAAGGAGACGAATACCAAGCAGCTATTTATGATAAAAAACCAAAGTTTGCATATTACAAACCTACTCACCTGCTGTTGACCGCCGTCTCGTGGGATCATGCAGATCTGTACCCAACCGAAGATGCATACTTCAATACTTTTAAAAAATTAGTTAACTCCATTCCTCGCGACGGAAAAATTATAGCGAGCACCGATGATGATGGGGTAAAAAGCATCCTCGGTCTTGCGGGAGATGAACACTACGATAAACGTATTGCTTATGGAAAAGAGGAGTGTTCTTTCCCCTTCTATAGATATCAGAATGTGCAGCAAAGCAAAGACGGGATCACGTTCGAGATCGTCGATCTTGAAGTCAAGACGCATACTATCCATTCACCCATGCTTGGTGAATTTCAGGCGGAAAATATCACCGGTTGCTTTGCCATGGCACGAGAGATCGGTATTGAGCCGAGGGCGATCATCAAAGCTATCGCCGAATTCAAGGGCATGAAACGCAGACTGGAAAAACGGCACGAAGGAGACATCACCGTCATCGACGACATCGCCCATTCGCCGGAAAAAGCCGCTTCTGTACTAGCTACGCTCCGAAACATCTACCAAGGAAAAATTTTCGTCGTCTTCGAGCCGAATATCGGCGGACGGCAAAAAGAAGCCGTATCGAAATATGACAACGCATTCAAAAACGCCAATGAGATAATCATTCCACGACTTACAAAACTTAAAGTTTCAGACGATGAGGACAAGCGACCACTCGAAGGCGACGAACTTACGAAAGTAATATCAAAAACCCATCCGAACACCTACTACATCGACAACGATGACACCCTCATTCACCACATCACAGCTCACGCAAAGAAAGGTGACGTCATCGCCTTCCTAGGATCACATGGATTTAGGGGGATGATTGAAGAAACGATTAAGACATTAAATCGTTAGACGTGATATAACTGGATCCCCGCATCCGCGAGGATGACAGAAAATATAGTCGGCTTCGCCTCTTTATTTTCTGTCACTTCCCTTCATCAACAATCTCGGCCTCAATCTTTTCGTTCGAAATTTCTTTGATCAAAAGTGAGATACCACAAGTGTCACATTCAACGACTTGGTCTTTTGCCAGGTTGGGATACTGTTCAAGACTGACGTCGTTTTTACATTCAGGACAAATTAATTGCATGGGTGTTAGCTTCTAGCTGTAAGCTGTTAGACTGATAAATCTACAGTCATCATTCTAATGCAATGACTTCAATAAAACAAATATTTGGGAACTAAAAGCTAGTAGCTAAAAGCTAACAGCTTCGCTACAATACAACTATGACTCCACAAGAAGAACGACCTAAACTTACTCTCGCTTTAAGCGCCACGAATCTCGGTATTGTGTATTTCAAACGTGAAGATCTACACCCCTACAAGTCGCACAAAGGGCGGTCAATCCCCTTTATGATCGACTGGTACAAGGATAAGGGTTCAAAGGATTTTGTCATCTCTTCCTCAGGCAATGCGGCGCTTGCAGCACTCCTCTATATTCAAGAATGGAACAGCAAGAACACCGACGACGCTCTTTCCCTGACCATTTTCGTAGGAGAAAAAATCGCCCAAGCAAAATTCGATCTTTTGAAAAGCACTGCTAAAGACTCTCATGTCTCTGTCACACAAACCACCAGACCCCAGCAGAGCGCCTTTGAAGCAAGTAAACGGGGGAAAACACTCCTACGTCAGTCAACAGACGAAGTGGCGCTTCTAGGATACGCTACTCTCGCGGAAGAGCTCGGGCGAATTCAAAATCTCGAGGCGATATTCATAGCTACTTCATCCGGCACCACCGCAGAGGCCCTACATGATTTTTTTAAAAAAGGAGGGGTGTTCCCTCAGATTCATATTGTGCAAACTACCGGATGTAACCCAATCGCTCGTGAATTCGAACCCTCCCCTCTACAGGAAATTTCTTTTGCCGACGCTATTGTCGACCGCACCGCCCTTCGAAAAGAAAAGGTGATTAACGCCGTTTCAGCATCAAAAGGTTTTGGCTGGATAGTCTCCAATCAGGAAATCGCGGACGCGGTCAACCTCGTAGAGCAACATGAGGGGTTAAAAATTTCTCCGAACGGCGCTCTTTCGGTAGCAGGACTTACAAAAGCCCTCTCAAAAAACTGGCAGTGGAAGGGAGCGGTGGTCTGCGTCATCACTGGAAGGTGATCACTTCATTAGTGCATCAAACGCCTCAATGCGGCTCGTCACGTCCCGTGACTGTTCTTCGGGGCCGAATGACGGACTAAAGAGGATCACATCTCCTGCGCGCGAACTATCAAAAGCTTTCTTGACCGCATCAGCAAGACCCTCACTGTGCACATGGGTAACACCCTTGCAGTCAAGCAGATTTTTATGAATCTTAATAGTCCCTGTGCCCGGCACCGCGATAACGGTAGTCGCGTATTGGTTGAGATGTGCCAAGAGAGGTGCCATGTCTTCCCCTACATCCTTGCCACCCATTATCAGAACGGTGTTTTTATTAACGGAAACCGTACGGAGCGCTCCTAGCGTAGAGTGGGGGGTGACTGACGCCCCATCGTTATATATTTTCCTTTCTTTTACCATTCCTTTGTATTCCAAACGTCCAGAAAGAGCCCTACAATTCTTAAGTGCCTCTTCAATGATGTCTTCACTGATTTTAAAAATATGGGCTGTCTCCACAGCACAAGCAACGTCGTCTTTCATCAACTCCCCCTCAAAAAGCGCGGACCACGACAGAGGTAGCATTTGCCGCGACGCTTTCATGGGGCGACTTCGGATCTTTGTGTCGAGCGCCCGTATCACCTCTTCGGGTGCCACAAAATAGTTGTTGGACGATTGGAATGCATACAGCGCATGAGTTTCGTCAGCTCCCAACGCTGGACACACCGACACATAAGGACTCATTTTCATGGAAGCAAAATCACGGAGTTGTGTAAACGAAAGTTCGATGATGACAATATCGCCTGAAGCAATGTTCTCAAGCAAGGAAATGAGGCCGGTGTTTTCATAATTCGTTACACAGAAAATATTTTTACGAAGGATGGTTTTTCCTCTTTCGAGTATATCCCGAATCAGTAACGCTGTGGTTGTTTTGCCTGCACCTCCACCTACCCCAATGACAATAACCGGAGGGGAGAGTTTAGTGAATAATAACTCAGGTGTTTCTACCTGCACGTTATTGTGTTCGATGGCCTTTACAAGAATGTTGGGGAACGTTACATCCCGCGGCTTTATAATAAGATTCGCGCTGGTGAATAGTTCAAGATCATAGTTCCCGAAGGAATAATTAAGCCTACCCACCTTCTCTTCCTCCGTCATGAGCTCAAGTGCTGCGATAGCTTTTTCTAAATCAGCCTTTTTGCCGACATCCGCTATGGTGACGTCAGCTCCGCATGCAACTAAAAACTTTATATCCCCAACTAAGGAGGTGTGGGAACGAAGACCAGTAACCACGACTCTTTTGCCACTAAAATATTCCCGAGCATTATTCATACGAGGTCAATCATAACACACTCACCATTCATCAAAAAAGAGACCGGATAATTTTTCTGGTGAAAAATTTCCTAGGACTCCGGCTCGCCAGCCTGCGTAGTCTCTTTTTTGATGAATGGTTCGCTCTTGTAGACTCTACGTCGCTTCAGAAAGCGACGTCCTCAATTTTACAACTACTCGCAAAGCTCGCAGGTAAAATTGGGAAATAAAAAAACAGACTCGAATTGCTTCGAGCCTGATGTGAACTGCTTATTTACCGGCGAACGCTTTGTCCACCATTTTCTCTAACATCGCGATGTTAGATGTGTTACCCGCTTTTACGTAACTTTGATTATGGGGGATTCTATCCCCGTACTCACACCGCCAATTTGCAGTAAGTACTTTGTTAAGTGAGCACCGGACGATGTCACATAACTCTTCCTTAGTTAGCAGAGAGCGTGCCACATTCGGCGTCGTGGTGCTCCCGTTCAAGAGCATATCCTCGTGGCGATACCACATCTCCAGGCTTGGAACGCTGCCCTGCACACATAATTTCTCAAATGGCGGGAGGTTCGCAAGAGGAATGCGACGTTTGATCGCCTCCGCTGTCCGCACCATACTGACGAGCGTGTCGATAGAGAGACGTCTCTCCCTGACGAGCTTGTCGTTACGGTTCAAGGATATCATGGTGTTTCCCGCACTATTCCTTTGGATCACTACCCCCACGTATCCACCACTCCCTGAACGGGCGGCACTGCTGACCTGCTGGCTGTCTGACTCTATATATAGCATAGTCAAGCCTCCCGAGTGGTTGTTGATCTGAACATCTCGAAAGACGCCTTTTGTATTTATCTCATCAACAGTTTCCCAATGTTTAACATTCTTGTTGTACATGTCGATCAATACAAAGGCCACCCAATTGTCGACCCCAGCAAATCCTGATTTTATCAAGACCTTCCGTAAGTGCGCTAGCTCGGTCAAATACATGTCTGAGCGTGACTCAGAATCTTTGACCATTTCCTTTGTCGCGAGATACGCCTTTCCTTTATGAGACTCTGCCGGCGCCTTGTCCCACCCTTGGGACACCGCCAATCGCTCGTAAATGTCCGAGAGGCCTGTTGGGTCAACCGTTGTAGCGATTTGTTCCGCCCCTGTTTCCCAGAGCGCGTCATACGCAGTCGTGGCCCATTCTATCACCATGTACATTTTTTTGTACTCCCCCTCTTTATCAGGGTTCTGGCTGTACCGCACTTTGATCAGTGTGGGGAGTTGTGTAGGCCACACCTTATCAGACTGATCACAGTGATACACTTCCTCCAGTAAGGGTTTAAGCATAGGATCCGTATCGAGTCCCAACACCTTTGCCGTTAGAGTGAAGGAGCAATCTCTTGGTTTAACTCGCACCCCATCTATCATGGTGTGTTCGTCGAGGTCGCCCGCACCCACCCCCACAGCAAGCATTCCTGTCTTAAGGAGTGCCTCTGCCGTGAGACCGCGGGGTAGCTTCCCGTCGTTGATGAAATACACCGGTGCTTTTTCGACACCAGGATATACGTCACCCCCTTTTTTTCGGAGCGCTAGAAACGAAATGATTTCGTCCCCGTGAGGCTTCAAATGTGTCACCAACTGCTTAACTGAATGTTGAGCTCTAGTTGTCATTACTATCCTTTCTTTTCTGTTGTTAAGGTACTTTGATCCTTGGCGCTGGGCCTTGGAATACCTTGGTTTTCTGATGTAAATTATAGCATAAACAGACCAATAAGTCAACAAAAAGAAGACCCTGGAAAGAAGCCTCTTTCCAGGGTCTTCTTCGACCGGCTGAATTACTAGATGGTCTCCACAAGCACCATGTTGGTGTCCCCACCCTCACCTAACGGCATTGCTGCCGCAAGGACAAAACGATCACCTTTATTCGCAATCTTATGCTTCTGCAAATATTTCTTTATCTCAGGCAACGCTTCACGCACCCCAATAAATTTTTCGGTCTTAACTGCTGTACAGCCAAATGTCAGGAGCATCTGTCGACATGTTTTTTCATACGGCGTAAACACATAGACATCCTGTGTTGGTTTGTACCTAGCGATCATGCGAGCGGTTTTACCGTGGTTTGAGAGTGCGACGATACACTTTGCATCCAAGCTTTTTGCCACATCCACCACTTCGCTCGTCACCGCATCCACCGTCACTCCGCTCGTCAGATGTTCTTCAAATGTTTTAAGATCAAAGGCCAACTCTTCGTACATAGGATGTGTCTCAATCTTTTGTACTACAGTAGTCATAACCTTCACGGCTTCCACAGGGTAGTCACCCAAGGTCGTTTCTTCGGAAAGCATAATAGCGTCCGTGCCATCAAGTACCGCATTGGCGATATCGGAAACCTCCGCCCGAGTCGGAACGGGGTTTTTAATCATCGATTCAAGCATGTGTGTAGCGGTGATAACGATCTTCCCTGCCTGATTGCATTTCTTGATCATCATCTTCTGATTCATCGGCACGTTTTCCGCTCCGATCTCGATCGCCAAGTCACCGCGAGCAACCATAACCCCGTCAACTACTGTAAGAAGCTCGTCGAAGTTTTCGAGACCTTCCACATCTTCGATTTTTGCAATGATTTTTGTATCCTTCATGCCCGCCTTTTGGAGAATGCCACGGAGCTCATGGACATCTGAGGCTCGGCGCACAAATGAGAAGGCTACGAAATCAACATTGTTCTTGATACCGAATTCTAGATCGGATTTGTCTTTAGTAGTCAGTGAACTAATGGAGAGATAGGCCCCAGGAAGATTCACGCCCCGTCGGCTCTTAATTTCTCCTCCCGCCACCACTTTAGTCACCACTTCCTTTCCTTTGATAGCAGTCACTTGAAGCTTCTTCTTTCCATCATGAAGCAAAATGTATCCTCCAACTTTCACTTCCTTAGGTAGTGGCTCGTAGTTTACGGAAACACGCTCTTCGTTACCCACAATCTTGTCAGTCGTTAGGGTGAATGTCTGCCCTTCCTTGAGTGTAATAGCACCCTTTTCAAACTCACCGATACGAATTTTCGGTCCGCCTAAATCTTGCAGGGTTGCGCAAGGGATGCCGGTTTTTGCAGTCGCTTTTTTGAGATTATCGACTTTAACTTGGTGTTCTGCAAAATCACCATGGGAAAAATTGAGGCGCATAACATTCATCCCCTCTTTCAGAAGTTCTCCAAGCTTTTCCTCACTTGAAGTGACTGGCCCTATAGTACAGACGATCTTAGTTTTCTTAGCAGGTCCGAAATTGATTTTTGCTTCTTTGGCCATGGATTTATAGGTAATTTTAAAATTTTAACAACCTCGGTATTGTATCAGAAACACTGCACTTTTCAAATCCTTCCCGGTCTGATATATTGCTTTGGTACATGCGAGTAAGCTGCGTTGGTTCCGCACATCACTGATACTGATGGGGTGAGACGCGAAGGCATGGAGCGTCGCAAGGCCGGAGGCAGGCGTGCCGAGGCGGGGTCGCGGAATTTGCCAGCAGACAAATATCCGTGACCAGGTGAAAATTAAAAGATGCGCGTGTAGCTCAGTTGGTAGAGCACATCACTGATACTGATGGGGTCCCAGGTTCAAATCCTGGCACGCGCACCAAGAAGTGGTTAACAAAAGTAGAAAGAGGTGTCGCCATCTAAAGCAACACCTCTTTGTGAACTACCGACATACGAGCTCTCCTTTCTCCCGCCTTACAGAGCGTAGACTGAAACGTGGCACTTTCAGGCACGTGCTGCGACTTGGTGTACCTCGAGGTTGTTTAGGGATCCGAATGATCTTCACCTCAAAAGAACAAACCGGACCCATAACGATGGTTATTCTTTTCATGTTTTTTCTCCTTTCAGTTAGAACATTCTGGTCATAAATTACCATATTGGTTAGTCAGTGTCAATCACATCAAGGTAAAAGCGCCGGAGGAAATCCTCAACGGCGCTTTGAAACTTTCTCACCTAAAACTAAAAGCAGGTGAGCAAAAAAAGGAATAATACCGCGACCAGGAGACATCCCGGAAGAGCCTGCAAGCACGTTTCTTGCTTGAACTCTTGGGTAGTAGCATTTTCCCTCTTTTGGCGTCTTTGCTTCCCTATCACAGTGACGGGGATATCAGCGTAGAACGCACTATCTGTTTCACTGGCAATTTTTTTAGTCCTGCCATGGGACGTGTCAATATCAACCATATATCCTTTCGGAATGGTTGCCTCACCGTACATCTCACCTTACGGCGATGCCCCTCATGGGATTATTCAGCGAGGTTTGTGTCTTTTTTTCTACCCTATATCCTACTACATTTGTGAAATATTGTCAATGTATGAAAAATGTGGTCTTGTGTAGACAGCAAAAAACCGCCCTAAGGCGGTTTTTTGCTTGTATTATTTCCTATGTTGTTCCGTCCACTCTTCAAGCACGCATATGCTGTGCTCGAATATGCCATTCCTCTCTCATGGCTGAGGGTTCCTATTTTAGATTAGAGAACCATCACCTGCCCCGAAGGACAACGACCGTTCAATTTTTCCCGAAGGAAAAAAATGTTCAATTTGAAATACTCCACGAGCAGCTTCCGCTACCCGTGCCTTGTTACGACTTACCCCTTGTCATTGAGCTTACCGTAGGCCGCGACAAGCGCAGACTTCGGGTATTCCCAACTCCCTTGGGTTGACGGGCGGTGAGTACAAGACTTGAGAACGTATTCACCGCGGTATGTCTGACCCGCGATTACTAGCGATTCCGGCTTCAAGAGGTCGAGTTGCAGACCTCTATCCGAACTTAGCCCGCTTTTCTAACGATTTGCTCCATCTTTCGATATTGCGTCGTGTTGTACCGGGCATTGTATCACGTGTGTAGCCCAGGGTATCAGAGGGCCATGCTGATCTGGCGTCATCCTCGCCTTCCTCCCAGCTTTTTATTCGCAAGCGAAGAAAAAGCAATTTAAATATTTAAACTTTTAAACACTTAAATGTTGCTTTTTGCGCTTGTGCGCAAAAAGCTGGGCAGTCTCGCCTGACATATATAACAGGCAACGAGGGTTGCGTTCGTTTCCCCACTGAAGGGAACAACTCAAGCCACGAACTGACGACGACCATGCAGCACCTGCCTAATTGCCTTGCGGCTACCTAAGTTTCCAAAGGTATTCAACTAGGTTTCAAACCCTGGTAAGGTTCTTCGTTTATCATCGAATTAAACCACATGATCCACCGCTTGTGCAAGTCCCCGTCTATTCCTTTGAGTTTTAGCCTTGCGGCCGTACTACCCAGGCGGATCGCTTAACGCGTTAGCTTCGTCTCTCAGAGGGTCGATACTCCGAAAAACCAGCGATCATCGTTTAGGGCGTGGACTACTGGGGTATCTAATCCCATTCGCTACCCACGCTTTCGTGTTTCAGTGTCAGGAGTGCTCCAGTTTCTTGCCTTCGCTTTTGGTGTTCCCCTAGATATCAACGCATTTCACCGCTACACCTAGAGTTCCAGAAACCCCTCGCACCCTCAAGTTTTGCCGTTTCCCATGCGGACCCCGGTTAAGCCGAAGAATTTAACATGAGACTAACAAAACCACCTACACACCCTTTACGCCCAATGATTCCGGATAACGCTTGAGGCACTCGTATTACCGCTGCTGCTGGCACGAGTTTTGCAACCTCTTATTCATGAGGTACTATCAATAAACTTTCTCCCTCATAAAAGCAGTTTACGTACCGAAGTACTTCATCCTGCACGCGGCGTCGCTCCGTCAGGCTTTCGCCCATTGCGGAAGATTCTCGACTGCGGCCACCCGTAGGTGTATGGACCGTTTCTCAGTTCCATCGGTGGGGGTCACCCTCTCAGGTCCCCTAAGCGTCATAGCCTTGGTAAGCCGTTACCTTACCAACTAGCTGATACTGAGTAGGCCGCTCCTAGAGCGATAAATCTTTACTCCGAAGAGACTATCGAGAATTACCTAACCTTTCGGCTAGCTATGCTCGACTCTAGGGTGCGTACCTACTTTTTACTACCTCGTCTGCCGGTTGCTCCTTGCGGAGCCCCCTTGACTTGCATGCCTTACCCACGCCGCCAGCGTTCATCCTGAGCTAGGATCAAACTCTTAAATTAAAAGTGAACGGAACAAAATAGAAAACAATAACTCATTGCCTATTTCATATTTTCACCACTTAAAAGTTTGTCGTCGCTCTTTTCCCTGTGATTGCAGGGTTGGAATCATTTTTTTGAATTTTTGTGTGACTTACACATTTCTGGTGCCCCGCATGTGTACGGAGCACCGTCTTGTATTCAATTTGAACATTTCAAAGATCACTAGCCTCTCTTTAAGGCGTAATGGCTATTATATACATAACGAAAAAGAATGCAAGCAAGTTTAGCTTACTAGCTTTTTAGCTGGTAGCTCGTAGGGAAATATGATCTTTTTGCAAATAAAAAAGCACCCACGAGGTGCTTTTTTAGACCACTACTTTCCTTTCTTCTGCCACTTTTCAACAGTAACAAGAAGCGGTGAGGCGAGGAAGATCGAAGAGTATGTTCCAGCGGTGATACCAATCAAAAGAGCGAGGGAGAAAGCTCGGGTAATGTCGGGCCCCCACATGTAGAGCGCGACGAGAGCCAGGAGTGTGGTGAGTGAGGTGTTGATTGAACGCACGAAGGTCTGATTGATCCCCTCCCCTACAATTTTATCAAAATCCTTGTGTTCTCGATATTGTTCATTACGTCGTAAATTTTCTCGCACGCGATCGAACACAACAATCGTGTCATGAATGGAAAAACCGAGAATCACCAGAAGTGCGGTGACGAAGAGCGTGTCAACTTCAAATCCATAGAAATACCCAAGTGCAGCGAACGCTCCCGTCGGCACCACCACGTCATGCACCAGCGCGACGATGGCAATGATGCCATATTTCCACGAAGATACTGGTTTCGAGACGTGTCGGAAGGCAAAGGTGATGAAAAGCACAATTGCAATGATCACGAGCACGATCGAAAAGTAGGCTTTCTTCACCGCTTCGGCACCAAGGAGTGGTCCAATCGAATCAAATCGTTTTTCGACAGGCTTCACGCCGTTATTCTGCAGTGCCTTAGTGACCGCCACTCGTTCTGGTTCGCTCAAATGTCGCATGCGGATAATGTAGCCGATGTCTCCCGATGGCCGCACAGTGAACTCGCCCAAGGAAAGAGTAGACAGATTTTTCTTAATCAACTCAACCACCGGCCGTCCTACCGGATATTCCACCTCCAAGAGCGCGCCCCCTTTAAAATCAATACCGAGCTTCAGGCCCCAGGTAAACAGCGAAACAACAGCAGCCAAGGTAATGAGGGCGATCAGTGCGTAAAATATTTTTCTGTGTTTAACAATCCACATATGAATAGAGATTAATTAATGCCGCTGCTGAATAAAAACTTCGAAATCTTACCCTGACCTCGTACGCCAATCGCCTTAAGTAGTGTTCGAGAGAAGGTAATGGCACTAAACATTGAGATAAGCACGCCGATGATGAAGACGAGGGCAAATCCTTTTATAATAGCCGTTGACGCGAAGACATAGAGAATTACGCCGGTGATGATGCTTGAAAGATTACTGTCGCGGATAGAAAGCCATGCTCTTGCAAACCCTTCGTTCACGGCTTCTGGAAGCGCTTTACCTCGTTTCAATTCCTCTTTCATGCGCTCGAAGATGAGAATGTTCGCATCCACCGCCATACCAAGAGAAAGAATGAAGCCGGCGATGCCCGCAGAGGTGAGCGTGACGGGAATAAGTTTAAATATTGCAAGGTTAAGCGCGACGTACACACAGAGCGCTATGATAGCTATTACTCCCGGCAGGCGATACCAAAGAATAAGGAACAAGGCGATAATGCCGAAGGCATACATGCCTGCTCGCACGCCAGCATGAGTTGCCTCATCGCCAAGAGTGGCTCCAATGGTCTGCGTCGAAGCAAGTTCGATCGGCACCGGTAGAGCGCCAAAGTTGAGGTCTCGCACGAGGTTACGCGCGCCTTCCGGTGTAAACCCCCCTGAAATTTGAGCCTTGCCGTCACGGATCTCTTCTCGGATCACCGGCAACGAAATGGGTTTCTCATCGAGAAAAATAGCGAGCACTTCACCAACATGTTCTCTGGTGATTTTTGCAAACAGATCTTTTCCGTTTTGATTGAACATAAGCGAGACAACAGGCTCACTAGTCTGTGGTAAAAATTCAAGTGTCGCACGCTGCACCAGTCGACCTGTTAGTCCTGTAGTGGTAAAAAGCTCAGCGGTGGTTGATGCGGTTGCGGCCATTCCAAGCGCCTGAAGCTTTGCTTCGTTATCTTTAGTCAGTAGTTTAAATTCAAGTGAGGGCGTCTTACCAATGAGCGCGACCGCCTGAGCTACGTCGGTAACACCGGGCAATTCTACAATCAACTTCTGATCAGCTTCGTTGTTACCGAGCACTCCTCCCTGTTCCACCTGAACGATAGGCTCAGAAACTCCGAAAAGATTAACTCTTTTTTCCACGACATCGCGAAGCGCTTCCATGGAAGCGTTAATATCTGAGGCAGGGATGGTAGATGTATCCGCTTTGTAGACGAGATGTGTGCCACCCGAAAGGTCAAGACCGAGCTTAAAAGGGAATTTATTAACGAAACCTACACCCACTTTTTGTGATGCATAATCAAAATAGCCGATTAAAGCTCCGAGGATGATAAGAATGAGGGCGATAATTCGTATTTTCATGTGATAAGAAAATTATGCTGGACAGAGCCTATTATATGGATTTGGGATAATATTGCAACGCATCTATCGACCTCGGCGAGAGACGAGGTCGCGAAGAGTTTTGAGAGCAATTTTGAGATCAAGGATGAAAGAGCGATTTTTGATGTAGTAGAGATCATAGGAAAGTTTTTCTTTGGTGGCTACTACCGCCTCGCCGTGATGAGGATGATTTTCATGATAAATTTGTGCCCAGCCAGAGAGTCCCGGCTTGATAAGATGACGAATGTTGTAATAAGGAATTTCCTTCTCATAGAGTCGCACCAGTGCGGGCAATTCGGGACGAGGGCCAATTAAGGAAATGTCTCCTTTGAATACGTTCCAGAGCTGCGGCAATTCGTCAATACGGCTTTTGCGGAGAAACTTCCCCACCCGCGTAACGCGAAGCTTGCTCGTTCCACCCTGGCCGTAATTGCCGCTGTCATCCCCCGACATACTTCTAAATTTTACAATCTTCACCAGCTGATTGTTTTTGCCAGTCCTCTCCTGTGTAATGAAAAGCTGACCGCCGTCTTCGAGCTTGATTGCAAGAAACACAAAAGGATACGCAAGAAGCGACAAGATACCCAACACAAAGGAAAGCGCGATGTCCATGACGCGCTTCAGCGCATCATAGGTAATTTTCGGCGATACTGAAATGTTTTCCAAGAACCAATTGTATTTAAGGAGAGAAAGCGGCACACGGTCAAAAATATCCTCATAAATTTTGTGCATATCGAAAAAGCGCACTTTAGAGAAAATGAGGTTGTAGAGGGAGGGCAGAAACGGCTCTATTTTCTCGTTCCGGAGATCGACGGCCACCGCCTCAACCCCTTCGCTGTAAATGCGATTCAGCACTTCTTCTTTAAAATCGATCGATTCGAGGTCGTTAAGATCGATAGACGTCACAAACTCCAACCCATACCGTGTGTTGTTGTTCACCTCCTCGCGTAACTCTTTCATTTCCTCCCCCACTCCAATGATCATGGCTTTTTCTTTACGTCGAGTTCCCAGCACCACGTCGCTCTGCATTCTCCAGACCAGAAGTAACAAGAAAGAAATAATGAGGTAGATAAAGAGATTTGTTTTAGGGGTAATGCCGAATACGGGAATGAAGTAGAAAAAGAGTACGGCGATGACGCTGTTAATAATAACGACATTGAGGAGTACGCTCGGCAAACGGCTTTTAAAGAGTACGGTATGTTTCTCGTACAAACCGCCGATAAAAAATACCACTACCCACACAAAAAAAAGCATAGTGAAGGGTACCAAGTGTTCGATAAAGATGGTTGCGCTCGGAAGATCCCCATAGCGAAAAAAGAGCATGAGCCACAATGCAACGAGAAAAATGCACACATCACCCACGAAGAGAATAAAGGGTTCTTTTTTGTTCGAATTCAGCATATAACCTTCATATCATACACTCATGAACGAGAAACTTGCAACATATGGCACAAAGCCTACACGAGAAAAAAGTTGCCGAATGCTGAAAATAATGGTATTTTTATGAAACGTATGGATGAGAAGAAAAAGAAGATACTGTATGTCATCACCAAGTCTACATGGGGAGGGGCACAATCATATGTATACGATCTAGCAACCTCACTAGCTAGAGACACGTTCGACGTCGCCGTAGCCCTCGGACAAGGGGGAACATTGGAAGAGAAGCTTACCAAAGCAGGAGTACGCACGATACTCATCCCCTCGCTTAACCGCGACATCAATCCCCTCCTCGATCTACAATCTTTTTTTGAGCTACTCCGGATACTATGGAGGGAAGAACCTCATGTTATTCACCTCAACAGTTCAAAGATCGGTGGATTGGGCGCTCTCGCCGGCCGCATCTATAATTTTTTACTTTCAGCTCATCATACTTCACGCCGCCTTTTTTCAAGACTCTCGTTCGGTAAACTACAACCTCCCACCCGCCACTTACCGGCCAAAATCATATTCACGGGCCACGGATGGGCTTTTAACGAAGACCGAGGGTTTATAGCCAGAAAATTCATTCTCTTTCTCCACTGGCTCATGATCGTCCTCGCACATAAAGTCATTGCCGTATCTGAAAAAACAAAGCGTGATATTGCCTGGCTGCCATTCGCGGGAAAGAAAATCACCGTAATTTATAATGGTCTTCACTCCGTAGCTCTTTTTTCCAAGAATAGCGCTCGGCTTGAGCTTAGTGCAAAAATTCCCGCTCTAAAAACACTCCCTCGTGACACGGTCTGGATCGGAACTATTTCAGAGCTTCACTACACCAAAGGACTTGATCTTGCTCTGACGGCGCTTGCCGCTTTAGTGAGAGAGCGGCCTGAAGCTATCTTAGTCATTATTGGCGAAGGAGAAAAAAGAGCCGACCTTGAAACCAAGATTAAAACATTAAAATTAGAAGGGCGAGTATTTCTCCCTGGGAGAATTCCCGATGCCCGTCTCTATCTTAGCGCCTTCGACATATTCACCCTCACCTCGCGCACGGAAGCCCTTCCTTACAGCGTCATCGAAGCGGGGCTTGCCGGACTTCCCGTCGTCGTCACTGCTGTAGGGGGTATTCCAGAAATTGTCGAGGATATGAAATCGGGCATTCTTATTCAACCCAAAAACACCGTTGAAATCGAGCGAGCACTCTCCTATCTCATTGATCATCCCGAAAAAAGAAAACAGTTTGGCGAAGAGCTTAAAAAGTCGGTTAAAGAAAAGTTCTCACTCGTGCAAATGCTTGAGAAGACGATTGCGTTATATAACTAACCTAATTCTCAAGCACTAGGGGCCTAGAAATTCATTTTTGATGGAGTCTTTGTGTGCGTCTCGGCGATAACGGCGCATACCCATGAGGATACCGAGACCAAGGAACGTGGTAAGAAGATGCGTGCCGCCATAGGAGAGGAACGGAATGGTGGTGCCGGTGACGGGCAAGAGGCCAACATTCATGCCAACATTAACAATGAAGTGGCTCATAAGGAGTATGGCGAGCCCGGCACCAAAAAGAATTTCAAAGTTAGTTGCCCCTAAGAGCGCCGCTTGAATGATGCGCCACATGACGATACCAAAAAGGATGAATAGTAAGAGCACTCCTCCAAAGCCCCATTCCTCCGCAAATGCGGCAAAGATAAAGTCTGTTTGGTATTCGGGCAAGAATTTGAGCTTAGACTGTGTACCGTACCCTATACCCTTCCCTAAGATTTGTCCTGAACCCACCGCGATCATAGACTGGTAGGCGTTGTAACCCGAACCACGGATATCAGTGAGCGGATGGAGGAAATTCTTGATGCGATTCTTTTGATACTCTTTAAATCCGTAAGCCCAGAGTCCGCCAAAAGCTACTAAACCCACCAAAAAAACTACCAGAAGATGCTTTTTGGAGATGCCGGATACGAGGACCATGCCAAGCCACACCAGAAAAATAATGATTGCTGAGCCAAAATCAGGTTGTAATAGTACAAGAAAAAAGATAATAAACGTATACAACCCTGAAACTAAAATATGACGGAAGTGGGCAATCTCGATATGTCGTCTCGAAAAATATTTCGCCAGGAGTAAGATAAGAACAAGCTTAATCGGATCTGAGGGTTGAAAACTTATAAATCCCAAGTCAAACCAGCTTTGAGCACCTTTAACCGTTTTACCGATGAGCAGCACTAAAATGAGAAGTGAGCATGAGACTGCGAACAACGTAACGATCACGCTGGTGCGGCGTAAAAGTCTGAAATCGATCATGCTCATAATAAAAAACAATATGAGCGAGACGGAAATCCAGATAAGTTGCTTCTCGAAATAGCGGTTATCCTCAAGAAACGAGTGCATAGTGACGAGGCCCGCACCAAGGAGCGGAAGAATCGCGCCAAAAAGCACCCAATCAATGGTGAATTTAGAAGGACGCTCGAGGGTTGCGGCGGTCAATTGTCGAAGGCGCGAAAACATACAGGTTAACGCGGACGAATAAGCGGCACGATCTCGATGCGGGAAGCGGTTTTTCCGAATTTTTCTGGCCAGGTGAAGGTGGCGGCTACACGGTCGTTTTTGGGAATGATGTCGATAATTGTTTTAGAGAATGCGAGTGCATTATCATTGGTGTCGTACACGATGGCCACAACATCAACTCCACGAATCTCATTAATTGATCGGTTTTCGATCACTGTATCGAGACGAGGTGTGGTTGTTTCTTTACTCAAGACTTTACTAGATACAACAAGTGCACTTGTGTTGCCTTGGCTTTTTTCCCACGGAATCGGCGCTGCCCACTCAAAGGTGACACGTGTGGGCACTCGCTCTCCTACCTTTATCGCATTTTCAAAAATTGGAATTTTTTGGTGAGGTAAGAGATAGGTACTGCCCCGACGTTCGGTGATGAGAACGCTCGCGTTATCATATAATCGAAAAATGTAGGAAACATTTCGTGCGGCACCATCGAGATTTGGATTTTCGACATACGCGAGCACGTTATAAACGCCAGTGGTTACACGAAGAGCCCGGGTCCAGATGATAATAGGATTCAGAAATTGTGAAGCACAGATTTTAGGACAAGGACCACTACAGTCAACACCGAGTTCCCTTTGGTTTTGCTTACCATCAGAACAAGTTGGCGCTTTATAGAACGTAAGGAAAAGTGGCACTCCGACAAAGAGTATGAGTGCCGCCACAAAGAGGGAGAAATAAATACTTTTACGTCGTGAAGCCCAGGACATATGAAAGTAAGTGTAAAGTTAAAAGTGTAAAGTGTAAAGCGGCAATTCTGATTGTCGTCCCTGTGAAGATTCCCGATTTCTAAGCGAATCTTCAAGCTTCTAGAAATCGCAATGCCTGTGGTGCGGGGATCCAGTTACCCTTAATCGTGAAATTCGATCTCTACTCCGCCTGTTCGTTTAGAGGCAGTATTGTAAAGAAATGCGATCAATATCCCTCCGATGAAGCCTAGTATGCCGTAACAGACCGGGAAGATAATAATAGCCCATACTCCGATTGCCTCTAAAAATCCACCATCGCCACCTGAAAAACTAAGTCCACCAAGCGAATCTGCCGCAAAAAATATACCGATAATAAGACCGATAAAAAAGTAAATGAACGCAACTGTTTTTCCGAATGATGCGACTCCTATTCTTTTAATTCTTTTCATATCCTAACTGTATCATGTTTTTTGCCCAAAAAAGTACGTAGATTGAGTCCTTCGGGTCGAAAGTTAGCATAGACAAAATCTCTTATTCAGAGATTAATTGAAGGTTAGTTAAATATTTTGTCTTGGCGACTAGCTACTTTCGCCCCGAAGGACTATCATCGCCGCAACCACGTTTCACTTCCGTGTTCGGAAAGGGAACGGGTGTTTCCATGGCGCCGAATCACCAAGACAAAATATTCAACGAAGGTGTTGTGTGCCAACACCGCTTTCACTGTTCGAATCATCAAACAGCAAAAGCGATGTTGGCCGTAGAAAGCAATTTAAGTAACGTTCAAATTTCCTAATAGGAATCGACTAATTAGTACTTCACGGCTTAACACATTACTGTGCGTACACCTAAAGCCTATCAACGTGGTCATCTCCCACGAGTCTCAAACGATTCCTAATCTTGGGGCTGGCTTCCCGCTTAGATGCTTTCAGCGGTTATCCATTCCCGACATAGCTACTCTGCGTTGCCACGGGCGTGACAGCAGATAGACCAGAGGTCAGTTCACTTCGGTCCTCTCGTACTAGAAGCAAATCCCCTCAAGAATCAACGCCTGCAGTAGATAGGAGACCAACCTGTCTCACGCATGTTTCCACACATTACTGTGTGCATTGGACTATAGCTTCTTCCAGTTTTTGCAAACCGGAATGTCGATGTTTAGTCTCTACGGGTGGTTGTGTATTGGGTAATGGAGGCGAATCCCGGGACTCGCCTAATGGTGCTAGAACGGCTTATCATTGTTTAATATTTGGAAACTCAGCTGGCTGAAAACCTGCCTTGATCCTAAACCAACGACTCGCATCTTGTTCATCCATCACTCAACACACAACCTTCCCTCGGTATTGTCCGTTTTTAGACGGATTCCACCGATACTAATCAACTTCTTCATTTTGCATTTTGAATTTTTAACTTTCAACTGCATCATGACCGCCGTGATTGGTTAATCTAACATTTCCTATCTCCCAACCTTTCGATCGGGACCCCAATTTTCTTCAAATTGGGCTTCAATTTCATAGACGAAAAGTTCTCGAAGTGATTCAGACTGTCCAACAGTCAACAACCACCTAAATCCCCTTTCTTGTTTCATATATACATCTCGTGGACCATTCACCGCTGAACGGTCTGAACCCAGCTCGCGTAACTTTTTAATTGGCGAACAGCCAAACCCTTGGGACCTTCTCCAGCCCCAGGATAAGTTGAGCCGACATCGAGGTGCCGAACTGTGCCGTCGATATGAACTCTTAGGCACAACCAGCCTGTTATCCCTAGAGTAGCTTTTGTCCGATAATCTTCCACCGCGTCTAATGCGAATGGTCGGTTCACTTAGTTCTGCTTTCGCATCTGTTTGACACGTACGTCTTACAGTTAAGCCAGCTTATGCCTATACACTATCGCCATGGTTTCCATTCACGGCTAGCTGACCTTAATAAACTCCTCCGTTACTCTTTAGGAGGATAGCGCCCCACTAAAACTACCCACCAGATAATGTCCCCCGTCGTTTTTGCCGTCGAGGTTAGAACATACAGCGTTAAAGAATGGTATTTCACTTGCGGATCCATGTACCCCGAGAGATACACTTCAAATCCTCCCATCTACGCTACGCATCAAAACCGTATGATCAATATCAAGTTGTAGTAAAGCTTCTAGGGTCTTTTCGTCTAACTGCAGGTAACCGGCATCTTCACCGGTATTGTATTTTCACCGAGCTGTTCCCCGAGACAGTTGCCCAGTCATTACACTATTCGTGCGCGTCGGAACTTACCCGACAAGGAATTTCGCTCTTCTATTCCTCAAGAAGGACTCTATCTTCACCCTCTCTTGCAAGTAGGGTGCATGGCGCTGGTCTCTTGTGAGCCATGTTTGGACTTATCACACATTACTGTGTGATAGGTAGCATTTTCGTGTAATCTATTATTTATCAAATTCTATAACCGTCCCAGTCCTTCTCGACTCATCAGAGATGAGTCGAGAACCTTAGGACGATTATAGTTATCGCCGACATTCACCAGGGCTTATATCAATCACCCTCATATCTTGCGACATGAGAACGCCAATATTTGACCTTCTGGCATTGGTCAAGTGTCACCCCCTATACATCCTCTTACGAGTTCGCAGGGAGCTGTGTTTTTGATAAACAGTTGCCAGGCATACTTTAGCTGCGGCCTCTCTTGCGAGAGGCAGGCCTTATTCCGAAGTTACGGCCACTTTTTTGCCGAGTTCCTTGGGGAACACTCACTCGTTCGTCTTACTCTACTCGAGCTGATCACCTGTGTCGGTTTGCGGTACGGTTCTCGCATATTTATGCTTAGGGGATTTTCTCGAAAGCGTGCTTTATAGAATTCCCAAGGGCGAACCCTCAAGTTTACGTTACGCTCAGATTCGTCATTAAAGACAGTCTCCCGGATTTACCTGGAAAACACCCTTACGCCGCGAACACCAATCCAATAAGGTGCTCTACATACTACACTCCGTCCTCCCGTCGCAATATGCGAAAGTCATGGAATATTAACCATGTGTCCATCGTGTGCGGTTTTCACCATTAACTTAGGCCCGACTAACCCTTGGCTGATTGTCATCGCCAAGGAAACCTTGATCTTTCGACGTGCGGGGTTCTCACCCGCATTGTGGTTACTTGTGCCAACATTCTTACTTCCACACGCTCCACCATGGCTCACGCCTTTGGCTTCACTGCAGAGTGGAATACTCTCCTACCACTCATATTCTGTAAACAGATTATGAGTCCTCAATTTCGGTACTATGCTTAACCCCGATCATCTGCGGCGCGGAATCTCTCGATGAGTGAGCTGTTACGCTTTCTTTAAAGGATGGCTGCTTCTAAGCCAACCTCCTCATTGTTTGAGAAATTCCACCACCTTAAGTGTACTGAGCATAGATTTAGGGACCTTAAATGGAGATCCGGGCTGTTTCCCTTTTGACGTATGGAGCTTAGCCCCCACCGTCTAACTGCCGGATAATTGACCTTGAGTATTCGGAGTTTGATAGAATTCGTGATCTTTCGACCTGTCGAATTCTTCCAGTGCTCTACCCCTCAAGGGTACATCCGACGCTAGCCCAAAAGCTATTTCGGAGAGAACCAGCTATTACCAGGTTCGGTTAGCTTTTCACTTCTTATCACATGTCATCCGAGAGTATTGCACGGCTCACCGGTTCGGGCCTCCCTCTCGATTTCTCGAGAGTTCACCCTGCACATGACAAGCTCACCTGGCTTCGGGTCTAAAATGTACTACTTAACGCGCTATTCACACTCGGTTTCCCTGCGGCTCCGCCCTACCACGGGCTTAGCCTTGCAGCACATATTAACTCGTTGGCTCATTCTTCAATAGGCACGCCGTGACGGTGTTGCACAAAATCAACAAAATCTTTGCAAATTT
>DATDYB010000006.1:0-35664 GCA_036517115.1 Minisyncoccota bacterium
TTGCGATGAATCGCAGACTCTTTTTTACTTTCAAATATTTTTCGATCCGCTGTCGCTCATACAAATTCAAATGCACAAATTCCTTCATAAATTCATTTTACAGGTGTTCGGATTCAAAGGTATATCTCCAGTTCGTAAACAATAAACTAACAGGAAAGGACAACTATGAAATATGGAGGCATGGATTGGGATACAATGGAAGAAATCATAGACAAACTCGGTGGTATCGACGGAGCAAGACTTTTTCTCTCGGATGAACTCGTGTTATCGAAGGCAAGGAAATCATGGCTTGAAAAAGATGGTGTTATCCACCTCACCCTTCGAAGCTGTGACATAACGGCAGAGCAATGGCCCGCGCATCTCGAGAAAAAAGGCTACTCAGTGGACGAAAGTGCCAAGACTCTTATTAATTCTACACATCATCTTTTTGATTCTACTCCGGCATTTAAACCGACAAACAATGTAATCTACAAGATTCAGATCCTTAAGGGAGAGTTGTTCGAAAAAGGAGAGCGTCATGAGATGAGTATTGATTGTCAGGGCACTCAGATACGTGAGTTGGACAAACCAACTGCCGAACTAGCCTTACTTATCCGCGACAAGATCACTGATGCCGATATGAACGCTATGGGGCTGAAAAGAATCGTGGTTATGCACCATTTACTTGGTAAAGCGTACTCTACGCTTCTCTGTGTGGAATCCGAAAAAGTTTCCACGGTCAAAAATTCCCATGAAGACTACGATCTACAAGATGGGTTCGTGTACGTTGAGTCAATACTGGAGACCTAGCTTTTGCTCCAAAGCTAACAAGTATAGAAACATCACAACTCGAGGATTCTCACACAGAATCCTCGACTTTATCAGGATAACGACACAATGTCGCTATTCCGTAGAGTTCAGTTCGTTGAAAACAAAAAACCAGAGGAAAATGAAAACATGAAAACTGCCGATACTGCGGTTGAGATCCCAAACTTCGGAAGCACCGAGGTACAGAAATGGTCACGAGGTTGCACCGATACGCGAATCGTCTTTGCCTACTTTAAGTATCTGCGCGAACGCATGCGGTGGCTCGAAACGGAAGGCGAAAAGATGCTTGAAAGCAAGGACCCTTGGACGAAGGAGGATTTCGATTCTGTAGTCAATACAATCTGGCATCTGATGAATGATATCCCAGAACTTGAGCCTTTCGACATCATTCTCCGTCTAGTTCTTAAAAAGGGCATTGCTTCCCTTACGGCCCTCGCAAAAGCTAAGCAAATCGGTTCAGAGGAAGCGGACCTGTATCTTCGAGGAATCACTTATTTTCTCGAAACCGGCGGTCCATGCGAGATGGGAGGGAAAGGCGAGGAGGGGAGCAAAGATAGCGCCGGAATGATTGACTCACTTGTGCCTGTTGCACAATTCTTCAAGGATGAAAACATGCTTGGGAGAATTGCCCGGTGCCGTATCTGCGGTTGGGTAAAGGCCCTTCCACTCGAACTGTACGTGAAGCACTTCAAAAATTGGTAGAAAAAGCATATGAAAAAAGTTCTTATTGTGGAAGATTCCTACGCCTATTATTCTCGATACATAAGCGATCTGGAAGACCTTGAGGGCACGGTGCGAATGCTTCTTGCAAGAGGTTTGACTGATGCTTGGCGCCTGTTTAGTGAAAATACCGATGTGGACGCGATCGTGATGGATGCCTGCGTCCATAGCCAAGAACCGGACACTATGCCACTTGTAAAGAGAATCAGGGAGGCTGGATATAGTGGACACATCATTGCGAATTCAAACAGCTCTCGAAATAACAAAGTCTTGTTGGAAGTCGGCTGTAACATCGAATTTCGAGGCGATAAAATCGAGATGGTGGACCAGCTTCTGAAGCTGATTGACGTAGTTAAGCCTACTAGAGGCAGACCATAAGGTTTCGGTACCGCGCAAAACTAAAAATTTTGCGCGGTTTTTTTGTGCGGGATGGGAGAATCGAACTCCCGACCGCGCTTTGGAAAAGCGCAGTTATACCATTTAACTAATCCCGCAATTTCTTTATTTCAAGACTTCCTCTATCCAACCCATTATCTTCCTCGAAAGAAACACTCCGAACTCTTTTTTACCGTTACTCTTCACCGTAAGATGTGCCGTCCCGTAGGGTAATTTTCCCGAAACTATCTTTTTATTCACTCGCCTATCAGTATAACATTCATAAAATGAAGACTCGGAAATACCTGTTTCTTTGGACCAAAACTTTCTACACTCATTCGGGCTACAATCAGGATAAATATGAATTCTGATTCTGAAATTTTCATTCTTAAGCCTGCAAACTTCTCTAAACCACCGGATCGCTAATCGAATTATCTTCGGATCGGAATTAATAATACGTATCTGATTGTTATTCTTTGAGCCTTCCCCTAAATACAAACCTATCCCTAGCATAAAGAGATCCCTCTCTGACAATTGACCGATTTCGGCTTTTGCTTGTTTCTTAGCTTCAGAAACAGATTCTAAGCGGATCTTCGATTTTGCCAAACCTGAGGCTATCCTCGCTTTCTTCATCTTAGCAAGCATCATTTCATTAGGCTTGTAGGGTAAGCTAGCAAGCCAGTAACTTAAGGTACTTTTTGAAATTCTCACCTGCTCAACAATAAAAGAATATGAATATCCTTCTTTACGGAGAGAAAGCGCTTTATTTTTAAGGCTTGTTTTGATCATGATTACTGTACCACCGTATGTAATCATACCAAGTATACAACTACCGTTCAAAGAACTGCCGTGGATAACTTTGCACATACTACCAAAATTAAAAACTCTCGGCAATTACGCAGAGAGTTTTTAATTTTAGACTGTTGTCTATTCCTCAGTTTTGCATTCGCACGGAGTCTTTCCGCACGCTGCACATGTTTTTGGATCCATAATTTTTGTCTGCCCCGTGGCTAAAAAATTACTGATAATGAGAACCGTAGGGTTCACGTTAACTTTGATTACCGAGGAAGTTAATCAACATTAACTCCTAAATTATATACTTCACACTATGAATAGCAACAAAAGTTATAAACACCAACATACACTAATCTGCGCGACCGCGCAGATTAGTGTATGTTGGTGAAAGAAAAAGTCATATCGTTTTTCCCAAGCTGAGTACCGCATCAAAATTATCTTCCTTCAGTAATCTATTTTTTCGTTCAAAGCCGCAAATACCACAACGATGCTGTAGCACGTACTCCCCTTCTTTTTTGGAAACTGAGAACGGTTCCATGAGTCCTCCACACTCCCCTTTTCGATCTCCAGGATTCACATCAACATGCTTGCTCCAGAGACATTTTGGACAGTGATTGGTATATCCATTGCCGGAAACCTGTGTTCCGCATTTCTCACACACAAAATCTTCAATTGTTCGAGTGAATTTTTTGGTCATATTCAACAATATACTAAATTAGATAAAACTCTCCAGTACATTGGTGTTTTTAGGGCCTCGTGTTAAGATTTGAAAGTTGAAAATACGGGGCGTGGTGTAACGGCTAACATTCATGACTTGGGATCATGCGACTCCGGGTTCGAATCCCGGCGCCCCGACAAGCAGCACCCGAAAGGGTGCTTTTGCTTGTCGGGGCGAGAAATGTGTTTGAACACATTTCGTCCGGGATTCGAAAGGTCTTTCTATGTTTTCGAGAATTTCTTAATTCGAGAAAACCAGAAAGCCACGCGGCGTAGTCGAGAATCCCTTTCAGCTCTCCCTAAAAGACATTTATAAAAAGAGTGTCCTTTATTGTATTTACAGCGTCACATCTTCCAATATCTCCACCCTTCCCGCCCGTCTATGTTCATCCCAAATCACTGTAATGACGTCAAATTGCCAATCTGGATCTTCCTTTTCTCTCATCTCATCAAGTAAGTAGGTCTGAATAATCCTCGAAAGTCTCTTTAGCTTCCATGGATGCATATTATCTTCCGCTCGATAACCATTAGTTACATGTGAAACTTGAGTATCTATGTTTCCAGAGACTGTTTTAACTTCAAAGAAGTGGATTTTCTTATCCCTCTTCCCCACTATATCTAATTCTCCCCATTTTCGAAGATAATTACGGCAAACTATCGAAAACCCACGTTTCATAAGAAACCTGCACGCTATTTCTTCTCCAATATCCCCTATCCTACGCTTTTCGGTTACTTGTTTCATGCGAAACCTTTTTTAAAGCTATCTCAAACCACACAGTTTTCCCTTTCTTGATAAGTGTTTCATATGAAACACTGAAGTCTCTAGCCAGCTCTTTGATATCATCGGCAGAATAGTAATAGAAATATCGCGGAGCTACCTCATCATCTATCATCTTTTCTTCATAATTATTCGTATGCTTAACTGAAACATACAGCACTCCCCCCTCCACTAGCCATTGGCGGCATTTTTCTATCATTACACCAAGTGATTCTTTAGGAAGGTGCAGGAATGACGCAAAAGCGAAGATCACGCCGAATGAGTTAGGGGAAAAATCAACTTTTTCCATATCCTCACATCTAAAATCTGCGTTCGGAAGGCTTTTCTTGGCAATATCCAGAAGACCAGACGAAGCGTCAACCCCTATGTACTGATCTGTTTTAGTTAGTATATATTCAGCATCTCGCCCATTTCCACAACCTAATTCTAAGACAGCATTGTTTTTTGATGCATTAAGGTCAAAAGCTCTATCAATATCAGCTTTTCTTGCCCCAATACCCTTAAATTTCTCCGCAAAGAATTGAGGATCTTTATCGTAAGCCTCTATTGTTAGCCTTATTTTCTCGTCTTGTTTCATGAATAACGTTTTTAATAGTGTTTCACGTGAAATCTTCTAGGACACGTCTTTTACGTGTTTGAGCCATATTATCTGTCCTTTATGAACACTGTCCCCATAGTTATCCACAGTTTTAAGGATTTCTTACCGGAATCGGTGATAAAAGACATTGGAATCCAGAGGTTTCTCGGCATAGCTCGGGCGAGGCGGGGATAAAGTAGGGGAATCGAAGCCTACGGCTTTAACACCAAGGATACCGGGAAATCTCGGCTACGCCGCGTGATTGGCGGTTCTAAATCGCTACCGGGAAATCGAAACTTACAGTTTCAGTATCCCAATTGGCATTTTTATCGCAAAAGCCTCAAAAATGCTCAATCGGGCTTCGATTCCCGGACGAAAGCGCTCCCTAGCGCTTTCTTACCCGCACAATAAAACTCACTTTGTTCGTCTGTGCGGGTACCGGGAATCGAACCCGAATCTCGTCCTTGGCAAGGACGTGTTCTACCACTAAACCATACCCGCATATTAAAACTTTGAATATTCTATCAATGAATCTGAATTGCACCAAGGGGAGGGTAACCGAGGGGACCACAGGGAACTCTTTGCTACGCCAAGAGTTCAATGAAGGGACTCTCGCCTACGGCGCGTGACAACGGAGGGACTCGAAGCCTACGGCTTCAGTACAGGCTTCATATCGTACTCGCTTCGCTGCGTGCGATATATTCAGCCTTTTCGAGTCCCTCACGTAAATGCTTAAAAGCATTTACTCGGGTGCACAAGTGTAAGGGTCCCAAAAGGCCCTTACACTTGTGCACCCGGAGGGACTCGAACCCCCAACAACGGTTCCGAAGACCGGTATGATATCCATTTCACCACGGGTGCGTTAGTTTTTTATCATACTCTAAGTTCGCAAAAACTCAAAAGTGTACTAGAATTATGCACATGAGCAAAACACTCCACGCTAAAATCCCTGACGAGGTTTCACATGTAACCGAAACACTCACCAAAGGGGGATTTGAAGCGTATTTGATTGGCGGTTGTACGAGAGATCTCATCCTAGGCAGGAAACCAAAGGATTGGGATGTTACTACGAACGCTACGCCCGAGGAGATTGTGAAATTATTCCCTAAAACCTTCTACGAGAACAATTACGGCACTGTCGGGGTGGTGAACGAAGGAACTACCGACGAGACATTAAAAATTGTCGAGGTGACCCCGTATCGGCTTGAGACAGGTTATTCAGACAAGCGCCGACCCGACAGTGTGACCTGGAGTAAAAACCTAGAAGATGACTTGAAGCGGAGAGATTTCACGATTAACGCTATAGCGCTCCGTGTTGTGGCAAAAAATCAGGAGGAAGTGATTGATGTATACAGCGGTATTGAGGATTTAAATAGGAAAATTATCAAGACAGTAGGGAAGCCCGAGGAGCGATTTAGTGAAGATGCCCTTCGTATGCTTCGCGCCATCAGACTTCATGCCGAGCTAGGGTTCGCGATTGAAAAAGAAACGGCGGATGCTATTGCCGCCAATGCACATCTCTTGCAACATATCGCCAAGGAGCGCATACGTGACGAATTTTCAAGGATTTTACTGTCAGATAACCCTATGGAAGCCCTTGTAGTGGCGCATAAATTAGGAGTTTTGCGCTTCATTGCGCAGGAAATCACCAAAGCTGTAGGTGTGGAGCAGAACCAGGCCCATTCATACGATGTATTTGAGCATCTCCTCCGCAGTCTTCAGCATGCGGCAGACAAAAAATGGCCACTTGATATACGCTTGGCTGCACTCTTCCATGATATTTCAAAACCTGAGACTAGACGATGGGCAGAGGACAAGAAGGAGTGGACTTTTTATGGTCATGACGTCGTGGGGGCGCGTGTAACTAAAAAAATTCTTGAGAATCTGCGATATTCAAAGGAAATTATTGCGAAAGTAACTATAATGGTGCGTTGGCATATGTTTTTTACAGATACTGAACAAATCACACTCTCAGCTGTGCGTAGAATGGTGGTTAATGTAGGTAAAGAAAACATTTGGGACCTCATGAATCTCCGAATATGCGACAGGGTAGGGACCGGCAGACCAAAAGAGAACCCGTATCGCCTCAGAAAATACAAATCCATGATCGAAGAAGCGCTTCGTGACCCAATTTCAGTTGGAATGCTAAAGATCGACGGGAATGAGCTTATTAGCGAAGTTAAATTAACTCCAGGGCCAAAAATTGGGCAGATACTACATGCTCTTCTTGAGGATGTACTCGAAGATCCAACAAAAAATACTAAAGAATACTTACAAAAAAGGGCAGTTGAATTGGCCTTACTCCCCGAAAAAGAATTGAAAGCTCTTGGTGAAAAGGGGAAAGAGACTAAAGAAGCAAAAGACGAGGCGGAGCTTGGGGAAATACGAAAGAAACACGGGGTTAAATAAGTTTAAAGTGCAAAGTTAAAAGTCGAAAGTTTAGAACAAAGAAAATAGTTCTGGATGCGAGGCGCCGACGAGGATTGCAACCAAAATGTATTAAATATACATTGCGGGAGCAACCGGAGTCGGCAACAAAGCAGACGGAGCTATTTTGTTTGTTATAACCAAACAAAAACCGCCAGTTTACAGAGGTTAAGAGTGTAAACGAAGGCGGTTTTAAAATGGGACTCCGATCTTCCGATGTTCTATTTCAACACTGAATCAAAAAGTCAAAAAAGTAATAATGATTGAGGATTCGTGTATCCACAGACGCTACGTCGAGCGTCATCCCAAAAAAGAGAGGCTACCAGCGCAAAGAACAGATTGTTTAAAGAACTATGTGTCCTTTATACATTGAGTGAAGTTAGCTTGTTCTCCTCGGTGAACATGGAAACTTTACGGAATGAATGTTGGACGTCTAATAGATATTGTAGCGCATATAAAAGACATGTAAAGGACATGGGTGTGGATAAGTGACAGAAAATAGGAAGTGCGAACGACCATAATTTCTGTCATCCCCGTGAAAACGGGTGAGAAGCGAATGCATGGAGTTTCGCAAGACCTTGAGCATTCTTTCCGAAGAAAGCGAAAGGTGTACAGTCCCTGTAAGGGATCCAGTTTGTCCTTTATAAAGGACGTTTACATTTTTGTTTAAAGCAGAGTATACTTTTGTTATGCTTGAAAAGTATCTCCAGGACATTGGACTCAGTGAGAAGGAGGCTATCATTTACCTTGCGCTACTTGCGGTGGATAATAGCTCTGTACTCGACCTCTCTAAAAAAACAAAGCTCAATCGTTCCACTACTTACGTGATCCTCGAATCGCTTGCAAAAAAGGGTCTTGTGAGTGAAACAACAGTAGGGAAGAAGACCCATTATCAGGCGGAACCACCGGAACGAATCGAGACGTATGTTGAGCAAAGGAAGATAATGCTCGAAGAGCAGTCAAAAAAACTAAAGGATTTCATTCCTCAAATCAAAAGCGTTCAGCGACAGAGTGGAGAAAAACCGATTGTTAAGTATTACGAAGGGAGAGACGGTCTTGTCAGCCTCCATGAGGAATTTTTTATGGGGCAAAATGAAAACGCTATAAGCTACCTGGTCTATTCGAAAGATTTAGTTGATGAGATATTCACCAAACAAGAAAAAGATAAATACCGAGCTATGCGTTTGGGAAAAAATATAAAATCAAAAGTCCTTTATACCTTTAAAAATGGGGACATTTCGAGCACGGCAGACGGCGAAAGAATAAAGATCGATGAAAGCAAATACCCTATTTTATGTGACATATCGATTTGCGACGACCGAATAAAAATAGCGATCCTGGGGAAAAAACTATCGGGAATTTTCATAAAGAGCAAAGAGTTCGCGGAAACATTTAGAAGCATCTTCAACGTAGGGTTTGATGAATTGAAGAAAGCCCAGTCGTAAGAACGACTGGGCTGTGATCTGACTCTTTCGTGAGCAATTACCAGATGGTAAGTTGCTCGGACTTTCAAGGGGCGCTATCGGGAAGCAACAGCTTCCATAACGTAATACTCTGAATGTTTATCCTAGAGGATTACCTTTAACTTACTTTTCCCGAAGTTTGTCACCTACCAACGGAACCCGATTTTGCGTTTGCGTTGCAAGCATCTGTTTGCTTTACGAATCGAACTTTTTAGTCGCACATACTTTCCACTCCTTTCTGGAGTTTTCTATGACGATCTCCCATTTTTTACTGGAGGAATCCGACTGAACGATTTCAATATCGTCTTCCGGTGCCAATGAGGTCCACCAGAAGACGATACTTACTCGCATTCTAGTCGCTCATTGCATCCTCCTTTGTTAGGGAGCTAGAGTGGCACTCTTTTAAGGGTTTTGATAGACCCACCACCCATTCCATCAACAAGTTTAGCAGTTTTGAACATAAATGTCAAGTTTTATTGCCACTATTTCATTACTGATCCTTATTTATAGCCATATTTATAGATAAACCAACGATTTTAAGCCATTTTTATTGTTTTTTTGTTTTGACAGAAATTTTTTATTAAAAAATATTTAATTTTTTTGTCTATGTTTACTCTATTTCTGATATATTTAAATAACATTGTTGTATGATAAACATCCTTGTTTTAAGCCACTATTTTTACTAACTCAGGTTTAAAGTGTCATAAATACTTGACAAAAAAATATAACCTGCTATACTGTTGACATAGTGATCTTTGAATAGTGAAGTACTCTCTGAGACGACGACTTCCGCACTCAACGCACTTTCTCTATTGCTTACCTCCTAGAAATTATCGAGGGGCGGAGAAAGTGGTTGACCGCGGCAGTTGTCGATAGCACTTATGGCATGCATCTTACTGAAGCTAGTTTCTGGTTTCAGTAAGATGCACGTCATGAGCGACGGCACAACCATGACCCACGCCGAGTGGCTGGCATGGTTGCGCTCGAACTAGGAAACTAGTTCGGTGATGCTACTGCAGTAATGCAGCAAGCAGAGTATAGGTATCAGCTCGGCAACAGAAAAGATACATCAGACCCTACTGCAACAAAGGAAAGGTTTCCAGACCTATACAAATGGAAATGTAAGCAGAGCTGGATGCACATGGCTCCGCTTAAATCTAACCTCAACGGAGAATCTCGGATTCTCCACTCTATTGAGTTCGTCTCGAGCTTGTCGAGAGATGAATTCAAAAAGTTTCAGTTCTTTACAACGTATCTGCACTATGCCGCGCCTCATTGTTGCCAGTGAGGCGAGACGGAGTGCAGATACTACGCAGGTATCCAAGCACATCAATGGAATGTCAAACAAGACATCATTGGTTCCGCTCTTTTTTAACGAGGACAAACGTCCGTCGTTTTAGAGAAAGAGGGTAAGGAGACGGCCGTGGCCATGTGCCAGCCGATCGTCCCGAAAGTATCAAGGGGTGGGAGAGTGAAGCTTGAAACTTCACACCACCAGGGAATTCCGACAATCGGACAACCTTTGATCGACCTTCTGATGTGCCCATTCCAGTGGACATCATGTGAGGAATCATCCTGATATATGGGTGCTGGAAACACCCGACATGCGTCAAGCGTATGTCATTGCGTCTCAGGTTTCGCTCGTTTACACCTAAAACGAGCACTTTATCAGGTTCATTTTAAAGAAGTGAACCTGTAGAGTAAGAAGTTCTTTATAAAGTTTTTCATGGTGAGGTGAGTCTGAATAGTCGGATTCAGTTCACCATGAAAAACACTAACCAAACAACCACCGGCAACAACAACCTCAACAACCTCGTCGTGTGCGAAGTGTGCAAGAAGACGGGAACCCACGGCGCCCAATGGCTCGTCCACATCGAGGGACAGCAGGCGGCAGTGAAAGTTCACAAGCCGTGTGGGGAGATGGTCCTCGATCAAGCCCCTGAGGGCGTGAAGGGGAAGGTGGTGCCGTCGCGTGAGTTGCGAGCGGTGTGGGATCGGCAACGGCAGCAGAAATCGGCACGGTCCTTCTGGGACCAGAAATTCGCGCAAGCGAAACCGATTTCCAGGCCCACGCCAATGGTGGTAGCCACCCCACCTCCTGTCGAAGTCGTGAAAGCGGCCTAGACAGGAACTCAGACTATGGATGTCTCTAACTCCCATAATTCTCTGGTGAAACCCCAGGGCGCCTGACGAGCGGAAACTGTTGGAATGATGCAAATCATTTCTCTGTTCTCGAGATGTGTATCTCGACTGATGATGGCTCAAAAGAGTCGAAAACAGAATGTTCTTTAAATATTGAGTTGCTCCTTGTACCGCACATGAATCTACAAATTGGATTTAAGTGTGGTGCAGGGAGTTCGCGACCCCATAGCACGTGAGGTAGTGGTATCGTTCCATGTGCGTAAGCGATTCCTGTTCTCTCCCGAGTTGGGTAGAACAGTCGAAATCCGCGCACACGAAAACGAATGGTGAAGTCTCAATTCCGACGTCAAGCTGCATGGATTTCTAGAGTCCATTATGGCCAGCTGACATTTGTTTACGACGAGCCCGTGGCTCTCGAAGACAAATGCTGTACGACGGGCCCAAGCGGTCCGTTTCTCCCACCGGAGACTCCATGAGAGGTGTGAGCTTGCATAACCAAGTAAGCCTCTGTGAGGTACTGACACGAGACAACCAGATTTTCTCTACGCCAACGACTATAAGAAAATCATCGCACTACAGTTTTGTGTCTTTTGACCAAAAGACACCGCTCATTCTTCGGAATGAGCACTTTATTGGGTTCATAGATTTTTGTGAATCCATTGAGTTAGTTCTTTACATGAAAAATTAAAGCCGCCTACACAAAAAATTGATCTGAAATTATGTCAGTCCAATTTTTTGTGTAGGCGTGCGCAGACGCCATTGCATGGAAAGGCCTGAATGATGTATCAGAATGTGGTCGCTAGTGCGGCCACATTATCTGAAGGATCAACAGGCCGAGTTCTTTCACTTATTGTGTAAAGGTCACAACGAGGTCTCGATCAAGCTATGCTTGAAGAGTACTAAGTTTTGACTGCCCAACGGCACGCAATGAGTCGAAAGGAGGGGTACGACCAACTCACGTTGTCGCGTGAAGTACCTTCCTGGAAAGAACATGGTGGATGAGAGCTCTATTAGTGGTAGAAGGAAAAACCTTTGCACTAAGCGAGGTGACACTCGGGAATCTCCCTTCCATCATTGGATAGCTGTTAGAACGCTTCCGGTCAGAAGCACTAGCGGCAATTCCAAACTGCGCATTTTATTTTCTAAACCCCAACCCTCAACGAAAGGCCCCCACATGAGCACGGATTACGGTCACGCGACGGTGCAATTCCCCGGTTTCCCCGCCATCAGGTTCAGCACGGTGAATCATTACATGATTTGCACTGGCACTGAACGGCCGTGGGGGTATGTCCCTCACAGCAATCTTCCCGTACGGAAGGTGAAGGCGGTGGACGGACGGGTCATCCATCTTTCTCGAAAAGATCGGAGCCGCTTGCGAACACTTGTAAAAAAGTGGAACAAGCGTAGTCCTACACGGAGCCCCGAATCCGAACACCTGAGTTAAACTAATAATTTCTTTTTCATCATACCACGCACCCGTGGTTTGTTTTGTTTCTGGAGCTCACGTGCGAATGCCTCACGAGGAGTTTTGAAGCGGAGACACTCCATGAATCTGTCTCGGAGTTTGCGTTCGACTTCAGAAATGAACTCTTTTGGATATGAGGAGAGGTCCGTCTTCTTTTTCACATACCTCCGTATCGCTTTGTTGCGATTTTCAACCGTTCCTTTTTCGTGTGGACTTTGTGGATGGCAGAAAAATACTGCTGCTTCGATGAGCTCGGAGAGCTCCTCATGCTTCTGAAAGGAAATGTCATTGTCGACAGTGAAGCTTTTGACCGGCAGACCATGGAGTATTTCTTCGATCAATCGGTTCACATTTCGATTGCTCCGGTCCTCAAGATACAGGAGAAACGGGTATCGTGTCTTTCTTTCTACAAGGACGAGAAGCGATCCCTTGCCGTCTTTCCCTGATTCGATGAAGTCTCCCTCGTAATGGCCGAATTCTAGGCGATTCTCGACCTTTTTTGGTCGTTCATCGATCATTGTCCTGCCATCGATGGTGATGGGAGTATCTCGCTTTCTCCCGCTTTTTTTGTGCACCGCTTTTGAATACAGATATCTCTCTACCTGTCTCCCATTCGAGCTCTTTACGAATTTGTATATGGCTTTGGTGCTTGCATATTGAAAATCTTTTTCGACATGCCTCAACCGTCCAGAAATTCCCTCTGGAGATTGGTGATCTTTTTCCATTGAATTGATCACAAACTTTTTTAGATCAGGATCCATGTTCACCTTCATGCACTGTGTCTTCGATCTCCATCGCTTCTGGTATGCTTTGAAATCTGCTTTCTCTGCACTGTATTTTCCATTTACGCTGTTCTGCTTCGTTTCATCAGAAATACTCGAGACACTTCGATCCAATTTTCTTGCGATGAATCGCAGACTCTTTTTTACTTTCAAATATTTTTCGATCCGCTGTCGCTCATACAAATTCAAATGCACAAATTCCTTCATAAATTCATTTTACAGGTGTTCGGATTCAAAGGTATATCTCCACTCCATCTTTTTTGATGGAATGTGCAAAACCAACAAAGAAAGGTTCTATGAAAAAATCAGCGTCAGCGCTCCGTGAAGAAGCAAACGTATTGCGTTTGCTCTACCTCCTCGTCAGCAAGAAAATCCCGTTTCTGGAAGCATTACCCCTCGCGGCGAACACATTCACCGCGTTCAAAAATCCGCTCCTCAAAATTCTGGCCGACATTAAAGATGCCGGCTACGACGTACGAGAGTCATTCCTAGGACAAAAAGAATACTTCTCGCCGTTTACTGCAGATATTCTAGGCGATGGCACGAATGCCGGAGCGGTGGACGAAGCACTGCGGAAAGCGGTTATCATACTCGACATGCGAGCACGACTGACCGAAACCGACTGTGATGAAACAGTGATCAATTCGATTACGTTCTTTCATATGCTTGCGTCCCTGTTACACATAGGGATTCCCCTGCTCTCCGCCCTTACTACGGCCGGAAAGGTCTATCTGCCCACGAACGTAACCGACGATATTTTCAACGTGGTATGCCACGGCGGGATGCTCACCGATGGATTCAGGAAATATCCTCAACACTTCACACCGATTGATTGCAGTTTTATGGAGATCGGAGAGATGTGCGGCAGTATGCCGGACATGAGTATGAACCTCGCTATCATAAAAGAACGCCTGTTACTGAGAAGGGCGACAAAGCCATCACTCCCAACACCCGACGTGGGTGCCTTAGATATTATGGTGGAGTACAAGCACTTGGCGACACTGGTTAACGTCGGATTGCCCCTGATGCGATCGTTCACCATCATGTCGGAAACCACTCCGTCGCCCCGCCGACAAACGGTGTTCAAAACACTCAACAAAAAGGTCGAGAACGGGGCGACCCTGAGTGAAGCGATGGAGTCAATACCCACCGACTTCCCCGGCTATATCGTAGAGCTTATACACCGAGCCGAACGATCCGGTGATGTTGATGGGACACTTACAGCCATCGCCGATCATCTTCAATGGGAACTTCTCGGAATCGAACCTGCGGACACACCAGTGTTGGTTTAATAAATAGCCGCAAGACACACTCCGATCTGTATTGAACAGATCGGTTTTTTCTTTCTCAACAACGTAAGTGATGGCACTTGCTGATGCAAAAAAGTCTCTATATTATAAAACTATGAGACGAACAGTATCCGTACTACTTGTATTACTTTCTGCGATAGGCTTATATTTTATATTTTTCTCAACCAAAATTCCTGCAGTACTTGAAAAGCCTCGAGAAATTATTTTGAGTCTCCATCCGCTTTCAATCGAGTCGCTTCGCAAAAAAGAATTTCCTGGGAGTGAGCTTGTTATCGAAGAGACGCTTAAACCCGGTTCAAACTATTCCCGATACATTGCCTCATACCAGTCTGAAGGACTGAAAATTTTTGGCCTACTCACCGTACCGCAAGGAAAGAAGCCCGAGACCGGCTGGCCGGTGATTATCTTCAATCACGGCTATATTGCACCTACGGAATACAGAACCACCGAGCGATATACTGCCTACACTGATGCGTTTTCCCGCAACGGCTATATGCTCTTTCGTCCCGACTACCGAGGCCACGGGAATTCAGAGGGAGACGCGGAGGGCGGATATGGATCAAACGCCTACACCGTCGATGTTTTGAATGCCCTCTCGTCAGTACAACAGCACAAGGATGCGGATCCACACCGTATTGGCATGTGGGGACATTCGATGGGCGGCTTCATTACGCTCCGTTCGATGGTTGTATCTAAGAACATCAAGGCTGGAGTCATCTGGGGCGGTGTCGTCGGCTCTCATGCCGATCTCCTTACCAACTGGCGGAGGGCGACGTCGACCATACCCGCCACTACCACCATCGCGAGTTCGTCGAGACGATGGCGGAATATGTTTGTTGAAACATTCGGTTCGCCCGAGGCAAATCCGACATTCTGGTCGGGAATTTCTGCGAACGCATACCTGAAGGATGTGTCCGGGCCGATCGCCCTGCACCACGCGACAGGTGACGAGACGGTACCATATGAATTTTCAAAGAAGCTGTATGAAGACCTACAAGCCGCAGAGAAGACCGTGGAGTATTTTGAATACAAAGGGGACAACCACAATATTTCCAATAATTTCACCGTAGCAATGAATCGTTCCGTGGCCTTTTTTGACAAATATGTTAAAAACGCCACCTCAACTCCCTAAAACATTTGATATACTGTCGAGATGAGTCCGTCGTGGAAGTTTTATCTCAATTCGAAAGACGCGTGGGATGCGATGCTTGTGGCTGTGCGTTCTGCTACGGTGTCGATTGATCTTGAGCAATTTATCCTCTACACCGACGAGATCGGCAATGAATTTATCACTCTGTGTCAGGAAAAAGCCAAGCAAGGCGTGCGAGTGCGGATTCTCTGTGATGCCGCTGGTAGTTTTGGCCTCTACGGCTCCCTTGTTCCTAACCTCCTCGAAGAAAGCGGTGTGAAGATCGCCTTCTTCAACACCTTCATTCCCGGCGTCGGTAATAATCATACACCGTGGCTTTTCCGTGATCACCGGAAAATGCTCGTCGTCGACTCGACCGTCGCATTCACCGGCGGCATCTGTCTCGGCGAAGCAATGCGCTCGTGGCGCGACACCCACGTTGAACTCCGAGGCGAGGTGGTGGCTGAAATGGAATATGAGTTTAATCGTATGTGGAGCTATGCCCACAAACGGCGATTTCGCTCACGCTTTAAAAAACCTGCGGCAACCGAAGGGTACCACTACGTTCCAAACCTTCCGCTCCCCCGCCGGCGCTATTTGTATTACACCCTGATCGAAGCGATCCGCGGCGCGAGGCACTATGTGTACCTGACCACCCCATATTTCGTCCCCGACCGGCGTTTGTTTCGAGTGCTCTCTCTCGCGGCACTTCGGGGCGTGGATGTCCGTATTCTCATTCCTCGCACTTCCGACAATCATATCGTAGACGTCGCTGCCCACACGCATTTTGCTCACGTGCTTAAAGCGGGAGTGAAGATTCACCGCTACACCGGCAGCATGATCCACGCCAAGACGGCGGTCATTGACGACGAGTGGGCCACCGTGGGCAGCCTTAATCTTGACAATGTCAGCCTACGATATAACTTTGAAGGCAATATTGTCTCCACGGATAAAAAGTTCGCAGCCGAGCTTAAAAGTCATTTTTTAAAAGACCTTCCACAGTCCAAAGAGCTTACCCAAGAGGTTTGGGAAAAAAGAGGCATTATCCAAAAACTCAAAGAAATTTTGGTACGACCGATTCGATGGTTTTTGTAAGCAGTTACCAGTTTAGAACAATGAAACAAGTTGGACAGACCGAGGATGTTTCTAAACAAGTGGCTACGCAGCGCGGCTGGCGCGGAGTCCTAGGAAGTTTTTCACCAGAAAAACTATCCGGTCACTTTTTAGGAACATCCGAGGGCTGTTCTTGAAAAATTCCACAAATGCATTGCTAAAAAAGAATCGGCGTGCTATAAATAATACCTCTATACGAGTAATCTTCTACACCATTGAGTAACCAAAAAGTACGCGTAAACCATCAAATCCGTGCCGCAGCACTACGGGTTTTAGGCGCAGAAGGGGAAAATTACGGCGTTATTCCTATCCAGGAAGCGCTTAGTAAGGCACAGGCGGTAGGCCTCGACCTTATCGAGATCTCCCCCAACGCCAACCCTCCTGTTGCCAAGATCATGGATTATGGCAAGTACCAGTACGACGAGAAGAAAAAGCAGAAGACCGCGAAATTGAAAACTCATACCGTTGAGGTGAAAAACGTCCAGGTTAAGATCGGCACCGGCGAGCATGACCTTGAACTCAAAGCAAAAAAAGCTTCTGAGTGGCTGGAAGAAGGCCATAGAGTGAAGATTGATTTGTTCCTCATCGGCCGCTCCAAATACATGGAATTAAATTTCCTCAAGGAGAGAATGGCGCGAATATTAAAGCTCATCACTGTTGAGTACAAGATCGCGGAGGAACCGAAGAAAAGTCCAAAGGGATTGACGACGATTATTGAAAGGAAATAAATTTAATACGATGAAAACCAACAAATCATATAGCAAGAGACTTAAAGTGACTCGAAACGGTAAAATCCTCGCGCGAGGCACCGGCCAGAACCACTTTAATTCCAAGGAGAGCCGACGCAGCCAGCAAAAGAAAAAGCGTCTCATAAACTTTCCCATGAGCAATAAGGACAAAGCACGATTTATTACTAAATAGTTCGACACCTATCTAACTACCATGACACGAGTAAAGAAAGGCATGAATGCCTTAAAAACACGAAAGAATATTTTAAAGCAAGTAAAAGGCTACCGTTTTCGACGCGGTAATACCGAACGAGCAGCATACGAAGCGATTTCTCACGCCGGCACCTACGCGTTCGCACACCGACGAGACAAGAAAAATGATATGCGAAAGTTGTGGAATGTTCGCATCAACGCAGCACTCCGACCCATGAATCTTTCATACAGCAAATTCATTGGTACCCTCAAGAAGAAAAATATCAAAATCGACCGAAAATCAATGGCAACGCTCGCCGAATTCCACCCTGAAAGTTTCAATCGTTTCGTAGAGAAAGTTAAATAATTTCCGACTCAACAAAAAACCTTACGATATATCGTAAGGTTTTTTGTTGTATGAAAAAGCCGGATCGAGTGTCCGGCTGGCGTGTTTATGAATTGTCCTAAGGAAAACGAAATCCTCTTCGCAATCTGTGTCTGGGCTTGAATTGCCCCTTTACTGACGCGATACCACCAATCACATGCGGTGAAGCGAGGCTTATGGGAAGCAATTTTCTTCGTGCCAGTACGAGCCCTAAAACTTGTGCCTGAACATTGAACGTTATCGCTGCCGTATTTATTTTACTGAGCTCTACTTTGACCTCTTCCGCAATATCGGCACTGAAATCACTCTTCACATACGCAAGGAACGCCTCATGAGGGTTTTTACCTTCGACCGCCGCATTTTTATCGACTAGCATATCTGTTCCTTTCTGTTCTGCCAACACTATACCACAACATTTTTACAATTCATATTTCTCTCCCCGCTTTGGATAGAGAGCATCCACTCCAAGATTATCGCGAAGTTTCTGCACCAAAAAGAGTGCGGCTTTGGGTTCCCCCATGACCACAAAAACTTTTTGTATCTTGTTTCCCATCCCTTCAACAAATTCCACCAAATGATCAGAATCTTTATGCGATGAATATCCGAGAATCGTTTCAATATGTGCCTTTACTGGCACATGCTCTTCGTTAATGAGTACTTTTTTAGCCCCGTCTTGCAGTGTTCGGCCGAGCGTACCCAATGTTTGATACCCAACGAGAAGAATCGTGCTTCGCGGGTCGGGTAAAAAATGGGCCTCATGGTTAACCACCCTACCCCCCACCGACATGCCCGAACCGGCGAGTATGATTTTAGGATTGGGCATGTTATAAATCTTTTGTGAATCGTAGCGGTTCATAGTGAACTTGAGGCGAGGGAAATTAAAAATATCGTCGCCGTTACTGATCTCTTCCTTCACTTTTTCATTAAACAGCATACCGGAGTTTCTGTAGATTTCGGTAACTTTGGTGGCAAGCGGCGAATCGACAAAAATCGGTATTGACGGAATGAGGTTGTGCTCAACGAGGTGATTGAGCTCATACAAAATCACTTGCGTGCGCTCGAGAGAGAACGCCGGAATAATGAGTGCCCCGCCACGTTTGACCGTGTCGTGAATGATGGTCTGTAGTTTTTTCCTCCGCATATCTTTAGGTTCGTGATTGCGGTCCCCATACACGCTTTCCATGATGAGGTAGTCGACATGTTCCACCGCTTCCGTATCGCGTAAAAGCGGTGTAGGGGAATTCCCTAAATCTCCCGTGAAAAGAATCTTTTTCGTACCATCTCCTTTAGTTATCGTGCATTCGATCATGGCCGAACCTAGAATATGTCCCGCATCGTACAGATACACCTCGAGCTCGTCATTGATTTGTCTGTGTTCGTGATAAGGAATCTCCTGCCACAACGAGAAGGCTTCCTCGATATGAACCGACTCATAGAGCGGCAGTACGCCGTCTCGGCGCGCCTCTTTGTCCAAAATCGTTACTGCGTCATCGAGAATGAGTCGCGCAAGAGCCTTAGTTTCGGGGGTGGAGTAAATTACACCTTTAAAACCATCTTTGACGAGCTTCGGAATTCGCCCGACATGGTCAAGATGAGCATGGGTGATAAAAAGGAAGTCGATGTCTTCCGGATTGTAGGAAAATTTTTGCCGGTTAGTGATTGAAGCATCAGCGCTACCCTGGATCAAGCCACAATCAATAAGTATGTTTGAGCGTTCTAGGGCAAGCAGGAAATTTGCTCCTGTAACGGTGCTAACTCCGCTTTCAAAGGTAAGTGAAACTGACATTACAGTAATTTAAGACGAGTTGCGACATATGCTCCATACGCACCCACCACATCCATCAACAGATCGACCGACGTATCAAACACATAGCTTTCTTTGTTCGTGTACGTTAAATGTATGACGTATTCAAAAATCTCCCATCCAACTCCAACAACGATTGTTCCGACCAACACCACCCCCCAAGATGGTAATCGTGGGATGGAAACTATTGCTGAACGATATAAAAACCAATAGAGCAGGAGCCCCACTGCCATACCGCCGAGGACATGCATCATGATATCAAACCACCAGTACGCCCAATAAAGGTAGAAAACGATTGCGGCATAGTGAAGCACCGCGATCAGCACGACGAGTGCGG
Source organism: Minisyncoccota bacterium (assembly GCA_036517115.1). Lineage (GTDB taxonomy): Bacteria > Patescibacteriota > Minisyncoccia > Phycocordibacterales > PALSA-1337 > DATDYB01. Next base: position 20,047 of record DATDYB010000006.1, read on the forward strand.
CAATAAATGGCGGTAGAGTTTTACGCATGGGTACAGTATATCAAAAGTATGTGAAACAAAAACCTATGGATACTGCGGTCGAGGCACAGAAAAACCAAGCGATGTGCTTGGTTGTCTCTGTAGGTTATTCGAGAGTATTAATACCTAGTAATAACTAGGTGGGTGTCTTCAGATTGCGGAGATTGGAAAAAATAAATCCTCCGTACTGCGCATCGATGTTAGACTCCCTTAAAAAAAGTTATAGAGTTAATACTCCAAATAACCTGCACTTATTATAGTCCTCTTAAAACTTTTTACGAGCGCAGCTGTGTACAACTCGCGCATTCGGAATCATTCTTTCCATCATGTCTAAGTCGTTTTGCAATTCTCTTAATTCTAAGGGAGTTTTGGAGCATCCTCGCTGTGCATGTTTTCTTGACTTGGGTCTGTGCTGAGAGTAATCTTGAATTCAGAACAAACAACATTGTACAAAAAGGATAATAATGTACGTTGAACAGCTTTTTGAATACCCTATCAAGTCCTGCAAAGGTATTGAGGTGGCGGAGCTCGATCTCACGCTCACCGGTCCGAAATACGACCGAACGCTCATGATTGTGGACGAGGGAGGTAATTTCTTATCGCAACGCACCCACCCACACCTCTGTCTCATCGAAACTGACATTGGCGATGATCCAGGCACCAACCGCGGCACAGCAGTGTGGGTCGAAGCGCCAGGAATGAAACGTCACGTAATTCCTCTAAGTCACGCCATGTGTAAAAATTATCCCGGCACGGAGGAAGTTGAGGTGGTTATTCACGGTAAACAATGCATGGGTATCGACCTCGGTAACATCCACGCGAACTGGTTCTCCGCGTTTCTGGGAGAGCCCGTTCGCCTGATTCAACAAGTGGATCGCTTGCCGCGTATCAGACACTCTGATGCTTTAGACCGCAATATAATGGTGAGTTTTGCGGATGGGTATCCACTACTCATAACCGCAACAGAGTCTCTCGACGATCTCAACAAACGCATCCAGGTGGCTGGCGGACAGAGCGTCCCCATGGATCGTTTTCGACCCAACATCGTTCTTTCCGGCGGCGAAACATACGCCGAAGATACCATGAACATCATCGCCATTGGCAACGCCACGCTGGCAGGAGCTAATAAATGTGTACGCTGCGCTATCACCACCACCGACCAAACTTCCGGCAAACGAGATAAGGAGCCTCTTGCTACGCTCGCAACCTACCGCAAATCAGGAAAAGGTGTCGAATTCGGCAGAAACTTCGTGGTCACTGGCCCCGGCAAAGTTCGCAGGGGTGACAAAGTTAGATTTGCATAACACTACCGCAGACTCAGTCTGCGGTTTTTTGATTATGCAATGACAACGCATCATAACCCCGCTATTGATTGACATCTTGTATACTAGTGTGTTACTATTCGCAATAGTTCTTTGAGTCAACAACCTACAGAAAGGCTGAGGATGAATACCTTTTTACTTTGGATAGGTAGCGGCATTGCTATCCTTCTCTACTTTCCGTTGATCCGGGGGATACTTTGCGGCAAGATCGAACAGAATTTTGCTACATGGATCCTTTGGGTAGCCCTCGACGGTATAGCGTTAGGTAGTATCCTCCTACAAGGAGGTAACTACTTACTCTTGGTATTTTACTGCATAGGAGGATCGCTGGTATGCGCTTCGCTCCTTTACACCAAGCAATTCAAATGGACAGGATTCGAAACATTCGTTTTGTTGCTTGTCTTTATCTGCCTCGCAGTATGGGCAGTGAGTGGTCCGCGCTGGGGCACTGTTGCAAGCACGCTTGCAGTGATCATTTCAGGCGCGCCACAAATTAAAGATTCATGGCGACAACCGGATCGGCAAACAGGATACATTTATCTTGGATACATCCTTGCGAACGCCTTCTCTTTTTGGGGAGGTAAAGCCTGGACAATTGAAGATAGATTTTATCCCGGCATGTGCGCGATCCTGTGTGCGGCGATCGCTTGCGCGTCGCTTCGAAAGGCACCTGCACTGATCCCAAAGGTAGAGGAAAAAGTTGCAGTTACCAATAGTTGTTAGTTATGGGAGAGTCCATACGATTCTCCCACTTTAATGGGTTCATCACAGACAGAAAAATATGGTGAACTGATAAGGTGAACGTTCTTAGAGTTAGGTGAGAAAAATGAAAGTTAAATTATTCTACGAAGTAGCTCGTGTCCTTCATGACGGTATCGATAAAAAGGAAGACGGAAAAGAGAATCGAACCAAAACTGAATCAGAAATGAATCGTTTCCTATCGAAGGTAAGAGTAAAGCAGATCACTCAATCTTCGGTACTCCTCGACGAGAACCAATTCATAGCAACATGCATTTCGATTTGGTACGAGGGATACGAAGAACACTCTTCCGAAGCGAATGAACTGATTGAAAGAATACGATCCAGTAAGAAACCTAAATTTACATAAATACACTAAGCTAGTATTACTGCAGTTTGTACTGCAGTTTTTTATTCTAAAACAACATTATAAGCTCAGGATTTACTACTCCAACAACCCATCCAAATTCACATCATACAACACTTGTTCCTGAATCAACCGATAATTAATGAGCTCTTCCTTTTTGAACCAATAGTTAATTTCCGGCTCTGATTCTTTAATCGTTCCTGACGCATGTACTAAATTGCGTACAGCGCGAATGGCGTCATCAGAAATTTTGTAGGAATCGAGGACGAAATCACCACGGATCGTACCTACGTCAGACATCAAAGGTTCCGTGCCGCCGGTAAGCTTGCGTACAATCGCCACCGCATGCGCCCCTTGCCACACCATGGCAATGACCGGACCGCTGGAAAGATATTTCTTGAGCTTCTGGAGAATGATCTCGGTGATTTTAAGCGGGTCGTTGATCGGGTGCGGTATCCCTTTCTCTTCGTATGCTTTAATATTCTTCTCGCCGGTCAACTTTCGCCATTCGGGATTCAGAGTATAATGCTTTTCAATAAAATCTTCCGTGGGCACCAGCATTTTAATGCCGATAAGCTTAAGCCCTACGCGTTCATAACGTTTTACAATCTCACCGATGAGTGAGCGCTGAATACCGTCTGGTTTTATTACCACCAACGTTCGTTCTTCTTTTGGATGAGTCATATTATCGAGTATGCCCTGTTCCTCGGACAGTTTCTACGATCCGCATTCTATCTTCTAAGCGTTCAAGGCGATTACGATGATCAGTGAGAATCAAGTTTTCTATTCGATCAAGTCGAATATTAACTTCTTCAAACTGTTTATTCATTTCACCGTTCAGCTCATTGAATCCGTTCTGAGTCATCACAGCCAAATCTTCAATCATATTTTCTACAGATTTCTTTTTAGCTTTCATGGTGAACCTAGTATATCAAATTATATTTTTGTTAACACCTCCGCATCACTTTTAGTAATGAGAATCGTATGCTCAAAATGTGCGCTTCTCAAACCGTCTGCGGTGCGGTAGGTATAGCCGTCGGCGTCGAGTGTCACTCGCTTATCTCCCTCATTAAGCATCGGTTCAATGGCAATCACCATGCCGGGCTGTAACTTCTCACTTTTGCCTCCCATATCAAAATTCGGCACATACGGATCTTCATGGACTCCGTATCCGACGCCGTGCCCCACAAGCTCCTCTACAATGCCATAGCCGAAGCGCGCCACGTACCGCTCAATGGCTGCCCCTATGTCGTTCACCGCCTTACCGCCTTTGGCAACCTTAATTCCCACAGCAAGCGCCTCCCGAGTAGCATTAACAAGCTTTTGCCCTTCTTCGTCCACCTTTCCAACCGGCACGGTCACTGCCATGTCAGTGAAAAGTCCTTGGTATACAAAACCGAAGTCTACGCTGGCAAGATCACCCTCTTTCAATATCCGCGGCAATTCGTTCGGGATACCGTGTACCACTTCGTCATTAAGTGAAATGCAGATCGTCGCAGGATATGGTCTTTTAGCACCATCAGGTTTGAAGTTTAAAAACGCAGGTTTGCCACCCTCATGTGCTATGAGTTCGCGAGCGTAGTCATCGAGATCTTTAGTATTGGCCCCTACCACCACCTTCTGTAGCAGCTTATCCATAATCCGCGCATGCCGTTTCCCTCCCTCCCGGAGAATAGCGATGTCTTCTTTTGTCTTTATCGTTACCATAGGAGGTACACTAGCATTTACGAGAGTTTTTTCAAAATATCGGCATGAATTTCCTCAATCGAGCGTTCCCCGTTGATTTCCATAAAGCGGTAGTCGGGATGTGTACGGTAAAATTCGATTGCTGGCATCACATCGGTTTCAAACCATGTAAGCCTTGCTTTGATATCTTCGATAGTATCATCGAAACGTTTACGTTTCATAAGATGTTCCACTGCCCAGTCAGCACTCACATTAAGATAGATGACGTGAGGTTTTTTCAAGCCGTAAAATCCGAGAATCGAATGGAGTACTCCTGCTTCGTGAAATTTCCTAGGTGTGCCGTCGATAATTAAATGCTGGTTTTCCTTAAAGTTCATACTTAAAAGATGTGACCATGTGTGGGTAGCAAGGAACTCGGGTTGGAGACCGCCTCTGTCATAAATAGCTTTTGAGAGGCGCTGGGTAAGTTTTGGGCCTTTAATAAACTCTCTGATTTCGGCGCCGGTTTGCAGATAAAACACCTCGCGTGAAGGGTCATTCTTTCGCAAATACTCTTCAATAAGCTTCCCTTGTGTCCCTTTGCCACATCCTGATCGTCCGATCAAAATAAACATCTGTTGATTCATGTAAAACAGTATACCGTAAGGCCTTTATTTCCCATAATTGACATTATTTGTATATTGATGTATAATACATATAGATATATAGTCCCAGGAAACTGAATTCCCGGGACTCAACCAAGAAAGGTTTCGCTTCGTAAAATATGAAAACTGTGTTTTGTATAGTAGCCCCGGTTGTTGTCGTAGTAGCAATGATGATGGCCAGGGATGTAATAACGGAAAGACGGATTCAAAGAGATGGTGAGCTGGTCAGAGAAGCTATCCTCGAATTTCGCGACGCTCGAGTGGTGTTGCAGGAGTACATGACAGAACTCAAGGGGATGGAGACAATACCGAGCCGACTGCCGGGTTCCAGTTTGGTCCATTACAAAGGTCACGTATTGAAAGTGACGATCGTTGAAGAAAAAACGACCAACGAAGAAAAAGTACTAACGCACTATCAAACATCAGTCGGAGTATTCAAAACTCCACGACAATTAAAAGAAAATCCTCTCTAAAAGAGGTGCCCCGCGCAAGGATTGCGCGGGGCTTTTTTATTTCCAAGTTTAGTCTAACTGTCTGACTACTAATGTCTACTGTCTTTTTTAGTATTCTCGCATCGAAATCTGTGCGTTGATTTTTTTAATGAGATCAAGAACTACAGAAACAACGATAAGGAGTGCGGTACCACCGATAGCGAGGGCTGTAATGCCGGTAAGCGCCTTCATAGCAAGCGGAAGCACGGCGATGAAACCGAGGAAGAGGGCTCCAACAAGGGTGATGCGAGTCAGAACCTTTGCGATATACATTGATGTTGATTCACCAGGGCGAACGCCAGGGATAAATGCACCGCTCTTCTGAAGATTTGTGGAAAGCGCGTGTGGATCAAAGGTAACCGCAGTGTAAAAATAGGTGAAGACGAACACGAGCAAGAAGTAGAAGATAGAGTAGAACCAGCCGTTAGCAAACAGGGTCGCGAGCTTCGAACCTACCATCTGCAGCGTCGGGTTGGTCGCTTGAGAAAGGAAGTTGAAAATCATCTGAGGAAAGAGAAGGATGGAGAGCGCGAAAATAATTGGGATCACCCCGGCCTGGTTAACTCGGAGAGGAAGATAGGTAGATACTCCTCCGTACACTTTGTTACCACGCACGCGCTTAGCATAGGTGACCGGGATCGGACGTTCCGCTTCAGTCACGATGACCACCGCGAAGATGATAGCAAGGGCGGCAATCACAAAGCCGATATAGAGAGGAATTTGTGAAGGATCATACGAAAAGAGAATCTGATTCGCACCGCTGGGCAGCGCAGCTACGATACCAGCAAAAATGATAAGAGAAACGCCGTTACCAATACCGAATTCGGTGATCACCTCTCCAATCCACATAAGAAGTACGGAGCCGGCTGCAATAACAAGGACGTTTACGATAAGGCCGAAGAGAGGCAATGTTCCCAACACTCCCTGGTTTTGAAGGAGGATAATAAAGCCGAACGCCTGCAAGAGCGCCAACGGTACTGAAATAATTCGAGAGTATTGGGCAAACTTTGCTCTGCCGAGCTCCCCTTCTTCCTGATACATCGCCTTTAGCTTTGGCGACATCATAGTAAGAAGCTGCATGATGATTGACGCGGTGATATACGGACCAACACCGAGCATGATGATAGAAAGTTGTGACAACCCGCCTCCAGAAAAGATGTTGAGCAAACCTAGAAACTGGTTATTGGCCAAGAGCTGGCTTAGACGAGCAACATCAATACCCGGAACAGGGATTGTTGCTAAAAAGCGAAAGATGACCAACGCGGCCAACGTAAAAAGAATGCGTCTTCGCAATACCTTGTCTCGGAATACTGTTTGTAGTTTATTTAGAAAGTTGTTCATACTACTTTACGCTTCCTCCCGCTTTCTCGATCTTACTTTTGGCGCCAGCGGAAACAACACAGTCCGTAATGGCAACTTTTTTAGTAAGCTCACCATTACCTAGAATCTTCACTGAAGGCACGTTTCCCTTGAAGCGTGAGATAACTCCTTTCTCAACTAAGAGCTGAGGGTTTACCGCTTCACCATTATTAAATACGTTAAGATTCTCGACGTTAATGAGCGCTGGTCGAACTTCGAAACTCTTGAAAGGCGACTTGCCACGACCGCGAAGCTTAGGGATACGCTTGATAAAGTCACGCATCTCCGGTCGCTTTTTACGGCCGGCGCGAGCATTCTGCCCCTTGGTCCCCCGACCAGAAGTTTTACCACGCTTACCCCCACGACCTACCGCGGCCATCTTTTTATTGGGTGTATTTCTTTTTACTTGATGGGTTTGCATAAGTGGTTTATAGACTTTCTACTTCTTTTTGTCCCGGCTTGAACGCTCCGAGAGTTTTAAGCGCCGCCACCGTTCCACGGGCGATGTTGAGCTTGTTCTTGCTTGGAGAAATGATCTTCGCCATGATGTCTTTAAGACCAGCGAATTCAATAACGTTTCGTGCGGCACTTCCCGCCACCACTCCACGTCCTGGTGCAGGTCTGATCTCAATTCGAGCGCTTGAGTATTTTGCGCGGACAGGGTGAAGAATAGACATATTCTTGGTCGTAGCAACCTTGATCATATGCTTTTTAGCATCGCGAGTGGCTTTGTCGATAGCGAGTGAAGTATCACCTGCTTTACCGATACCAACCCCCACTGAACCCTTGCGGTTGCCCGCCACCACCGCCACGCTGAAGCTAAAGCGTCGGCCTCCCGCGGCCACGCGAGTAACACGTCGAATGCTTATAATCTTGGAGTCGAACTCAGGTTTGACTCGCTCTCTGCCACCCCGATCGCCAGGCTTGCGAGTGTTTCGTCGGCGTCCGTCTCCTCCACGGGCGTGCGCATCTCGAGAATCTCGAGGTGGGACAGGAGCTACGGCAACGGGTGCTGTTTTTGGCGCTTCCACTTTTGGTGCTTCAGGAATATTCTTTTGTTCTGGTGTAGTATCCATAATATTTAAAATACGAGTCCGCCTTCTCTGGCGCCTTCCGCGACCGTCTTAATCATTCCAGTATACATATATCCGCCGCGGTCGAACACCACCTTCTCGATTTTCTTGGCGAGCGCCAACCTTGCGATCTCCTTGCCCGTCTCTTTTACCCTCTCTTTTGCAGATGCTCCCTTAGCTTTTGCAGAAGAACATGCGGCAAGAGTCACACCCTTGTCGTCATTGATAATCTGCACATAGACAAATCGGTTTGATTTAAACACGGCAAGACGCGGTCGTTCTGCAGAGCCTGATATCTTTGCTCTGATACGCTTTTTTCGTCGGGCCTTTTGAAGTTGTTTTTGATTTCCTTTCATATTGATTATGCGGCTTTCTTGCCCTCCTTTCGGCGGATTACCTCCTTATCGTATCGAATACCCTTCCCTTTGTATGGTTCAGGCTTCTTTTGTGCCCGTACTCGGGCCACAAACTGTCCCACCTTTTCGATGTCCATACCACTCGCCGTGATGGTATTTTTCTCCGTCGTCACTTTGAGTCCTTCCGGAATGGCGAGCTTAACGGGATGGGAAAAGCCAAGACTCATGACTAAATCCTTGCCTTTCACATCCGCCTTGAAACCGATACCTTCAACAATAAGCTTTTTTTCAAATGCCTTGTTTACCCCTTCAATCATATTGGCAATGTGTGAAGAATAGGTTCCCCAGAGCGCGTCGAGCTCAAGACTCTTTCGTGTAGGTTTGAGTACTACAGTTCCATTTTCTACCACAATTGCGATATCAGTACGAAATACCCGCGTAAGCTCTCCTAGCGGTCCTTTAACAGCCACGGTACCAGCATTCGCAGTTACCTGCGTCTTTTCTGGAATAACAATCGGTTTTTTACCTATACGTGACATATGTTTAATATAAAATTAAAAAATGCAAAGTTAAAAGTTACCAAATAGTGAAGAGAATTTCACCACCAACATTCTCTTTCTTTGCATCGACCTCTGTCAAAATACCTTTTGGTGTTGAAAGGATGATTCGACCAAAGCCGGCATTGTACACTTTCAAATCTTTCGCTTTGGTGTAAATACGGCGGGACAATTTAGAAATACGCTTCACACCACGGATTCGAGGAATGTCGTTGTCTCTGAAAAGTTCTATTTCGAGTGTCTTTTCAAGTTTTTTACCTTTCTGGGAAACAGATTTAATATAGCCTTCTTTAGCCAGGCAATGTGCCACAGCTTCTTTAAGCTTGGAGTACGGCAAAGAGACAGCGTCTTTACCCGCTTCTCCAGCATTCTTTATTTGCACAATCATGTCTCCTATTGGGTCTGCGATCATTTGATTATGGTTTAGGGTAGAAGCGTTTAGTTTGGGTCTTTGACTTTTACCCTAACTGCTAGACGCTCAACCCTTTGGGTTACCACGATGACTTTCGAATTCCTGGGATCATGCCATCGTTGGCATATTCTCGGAAACAAATACGGCAAAGATCGAAGTCGCGCATGTAGCCTCGCTTACGACCGCAACGAAAACAACGTCGATTCACTCTCGACTTAAACTTTGGTTTCTTTTTTGATCGTGCTACGACTGATGTTTTTGCCATATTTTCTCAACAAAAATAGAATTGGTTAGCTGCTCTTCTAGAGTCTGCTTCCAATTACTGGGCGTGTTTCCACGTAAGCACCATCCTAGCAAAGGCTAGTTTACCTGTCAAACCATTAAAAAACTCCAGCGGGCAGGCGCCTCACTGGAGAATGTTGTTACGCATTTTAACGTTGTATGAACAGCGTAGCCTTCAAATCCCTCATCTCTGAAAAGATGATTACTGGATCTCGGAATACATGATTTCCATGAGCCCGATAATCCAATCTTCCCTTAATCTTTATGTCCTTTCCTTTGACGTGAACGCTTTTCACTTCGACTGGAAAGGCCCGAAGGGCGGTACTGAACACTACGGCTGTCTTTGCACGTTGGTGTTGTCGGATAATCTTAAGAGGCAGCCTCGTCACTTCCTTTTTATCATTCTTGTCCACAATATTCCTTTGTTGAGTTGTTGAATCTCCCCCGACGATACACCATCCTCGACAATAATGTCAATCATTCTTGGTCCTTTCTTTTAACAGGTGATACTTTGCCACATTGTCCGGAGAAAAAACTTTGGGCGCCGTTTTGTTTTTTCATACCCAGCAACTTTCACATCTTCAAGGCACCAACTTTTATCGTGATATCGCCCATTTCCACCACACCATCCAGTTGGAGCTACGAAAAAACGTGTACTCCACCAATGAAACGATCGTATAACGGCGACATTACTAATGACAGATAACTTCGCATTACCCCTCTTAAACGGTTCAGTGACAGGTAGGTACAACACACCTTTGTACAGCCACACTTTTAAGAACTCGTACTCTTCCTTTTTTCGGCCATCAAGTTTTTCCAGTGTCCTTCGCTGTTTTTTTGTTCTCTGCGTACGGGAAAGTCCCGCATACTGACAACTTGAGTAATAAACGATTTTTAATGGACCAATCTCCATCGGTGCAACCTCTTTGTTGATTTGACTGTTTTCAGTCATACTTTTTCTTTCAACGAACAAATACACCGCCCAGAATGGGCGGTGTATCAAGGAGAATTTCCGAATCTAACTCGTAAGAGTAGACATATCTGTCTCCGCACATGCGGAGTGGAATTGGCACCGTTTCCTTACGGAATGGTTGCCGATGGAGCTTTGGGCCGGTCCCTTAACATCTCCATTCTCTTGATACACCTTGTGTTTACTAAACCTACTCTATCGTAGGTCTTATTTCTATGCAAGTACGAACATAAAACCTTACGATATATCGTAAGGTTTTATGTTCTAATGTCTAACTACTAATGTCTACTTAGTAGTTGTCTTTTTAAACGGGAAACCGAGGAGTTCAAGAAAGGCCTTAGTTTCGTCTTTGTTCTTTGATGTGGTAACAATGGTTACTCCGAAACCAAATACATCTTTCAGTTCCTCATCGGCTGTCTCGGGGAAAATAGTATTTTCCTTGATGCCGAGGTTATAGTTGCCCATTTCGTCGCCTGCGTCAGGAGAAATGCCACGGAAGTCTCGCGTTCGAGGGAGCGCGACGTTTACAAGACGGTCAAGGAAAGAATACATGCGCGGACCACGAAGCGTAACCTGATATCCCACAGGATCTCCTTGTCGAACTTTGAATGAAGCGATGGACTTTTTTGCTCCTCGTACTGCCGGCTTTTGTCCGGTGATTTTAGCTATTCGGTCAGCCACGAGCTCAATTTTCTTTTTATCCTTGATCGATCCTACACCTGTTGAAACCACAACCTTAGTGATCTTAGGGGCCTGCATTTTATTAGTATAGTTAAACTGCCCCTTGAGAGCTTCGAATGCTGTATTTTGTTTTTCTTGAATGGTTTTCATGGTAGTCAGAATTGGAGTTTTTATGCTTTGCGCACGTTTGAAACGTGGATAGGTGCCGGTTTATCGAGAACTTGTCCCTTCTCACCTCCCTTTCGGGGTTTTTGGTGCTTTTTTCGAAGGTTTAAACCAGCAACAATAACACGCTCCATTTTAGGAAACGCTTTGATTACTTTGCCGGACTTGCCTTTGTCTTTGCCGGTGAGCACGATTACATTGTCATCTTTCTTTATATGCATAGTAGTAACATTAAACAATTTCAGGCGCTCGAGACGCGATGGTCTGGAAGCCAGCCTCACCGATTTCTCGAGGAATAGGACCGAAGACACGTCCCGCAATAGGTTCCTTTTTACCTTTCTCAATAATCACTACCGCGTTCTCATCAAAGCGGATATATGATCCATCTTTGCGTCGAAACGGTTTCACCTGACGAACTACTACCGCGTGTAGAACATCTTTTTTCTTCACTGCTTTTCGAGGTTCTGCTTTTTGTACCGAAAGTACCACCACGTCACCGAGGCAGGCATAGCGCTTCTTTGAGCTGCCGAGCACTTTGAAAATGCGTCCGATCTTGGCGCCTGAGTTATCTGATATTCGCACTATTGTACGTGGCTGAATCATGATGGTTAAGCTATTTTAAAATGTTTATCCTTTGAAAGCGGTCGTGTCTCAACAATAGTCACTTTATCTCCCACTTTGTGTTTGTTGCCCGCATCGTGAGCTTTGTATCGCTTCTTTGAGCTTATATATTTGTTGTATTTCTGATCCTTTACGTATCGCTTTACAAGAACAACAACAGTATCTTTCATTTTATCAGACACAACAACACCTTCTAGAGTTTTACCTCCTTTCAGTTTTTCTTCTGTTTTTTTGGTTGCTGTTTCCATGTTATTTGTTCTTTCGTGCGTTAAGTTCAGTTAAAATTCGCGCGATATCTTTTCGCAGAAGATTACCTTCTTTTGTATTTTTAACCTTGCTGCCGGATACGCCAAATCTGAATGTCCGAAGAGCCTCCCGCTTATCTTTAAGCTCGTTTGTAAGGTCTTGTTCGTTTTTCTTATGTTGGTCTGACATTGTTGTATATTACTCTGTATTGAAATTACTTCCCAGCACTGTTTTTCTTATTCCTGTACATCACTTCGATTTCAGTACCATATCAGATTACATCATTTTTGTACATTACGGTGCTGGATTAAGTAAATTATAGTCGCTTCGCTCCTTAATTTTCTAAATATTACGACTAATGATTCTGGTTTTCACCGGAAGCTTGGTGCCTGCCTTTCGAAGCGCCTCCCGTGCCACTTTTTCTTCCACGCCGTCGATTTCGAACAGCACTCGTCCAGCACGGACAGGGAATACGAATCCAACAGGATCGCCTTTTCCCTTACCCATTTTTACTTCTGCCGGTTTCTGTGTAAATGGTCGATCAGGGAAAATACGGACCCATACTTTGCCGTTTTTAGTAGCATAGCGGCTCATCACCTTTCGTGCGGCTTCGATTTGGTTGGAAGTTACTCGGCAAGGAGTCATGGCCTTAAGTCCAAAGGATCCAAAAGCAAGCGTAATACCGCGTGTCTCAGGACGCGCTTGTTTATCCGGATGCATTCTGCCGGTGAACCATTTTCGATGTTTTACTTTCTTAGGGAATAACATGGTAGTGCTATTTCTTGTCTTTATTAAAGATATCACCTTTGTAGATCCACACCTTAATACCGATGTCGCCATAGGTCATGTGTGCTTTCTCACGAGCGAAGTCGATATCTGCACGGAATGTCTGTAGAGGAATTCGTCCTTTCTTTAGGTCTTCCTGACGTGCCATCTCCGCGCCACCAAGGCGACCTGAAAGCTTTACCTTTGCACCCAACACGTCACGGTTGGCCATCACCTTTTCAAGGGTTTGTTTGATTACTCGTCGGAACGGGAGACGCTTTTCAAGTCCTTCTGCCACCATCATCGCCACAATTGCGGCATTTGACTCAGGGCTTCTGACTTCCTCTATGTCGATTTTCAACTCTTGCGACACAGAAAGCTTCTTGTCTCTCATGAGCTCGAGCACTTCATTTCGAAGCTTCAGAGCCCCATCCCCGCTTCGGCCAATAATCATACCCGGCCTTGATGTCTTGATGACGATACGGAATGTTTTCTGTGTTCGTTCGATCTCAACGGCGCTGAGGTAAAAACTTCGGAGTTTGTTCACCAAATATTCTCGAATCACTAGATCTGCTCGAAGATAATCACGATACTGCTTATCCATGCCGAACCAGCGAGACTTCCAGTCCCTAATGATGCCGAGGCGATGTGAAAATGGGTGTACGGAGTGTGACATGATGGTTTAAATTCGAAATCCGAAATTCGAAATTCGAACTATTTTAATTTTTTGATTATTTATCATTTTTTTCGGATTTAGTGCTTCGTGTTTTGGATTTAACTTGTTTTTCACCCAAAACAAGTTGAATGTGGCTGGTTCGCTTATGGATGGTGTAGGCAGTTCCACGCGCTCGTGGCATACGGCGCTTCAAAACCTGACCCCCATCAACCCGCAACTCTTTGATTACCAAATTCTCTGTAGGCACACTCAAGTTTTTTGCGTTAGCCAAAGCAGAGTTAATGAGCTTGGCGAGCGGGTCGGTTGCTCGCTTGTTAAGAAACATGAGTGTGTTAAGCGCATCAGCAACTTTTTTGCCTTTAATAAGGGTAGCGACAACACGGACCTTGCGTGGCGACTGTCGATAGTTGTTGAGCGATGCAGTAATCATAGAAGTTATTTCTTAGCAGGAGCGACTTCGGCCTTAGCGCCTTTCGCAGCTGCAATTTCAGCTTCTTTCTTCTTCATCTCGAGTTCCTTCTGCATCTTTCCACCGTGACGGACGAACTTGCGTGTTAATGAAAATTCACCCAAACGATGGCCGACCATTTCCTCTGTGACCAGAACTTCAATGTGATCCTTGCCATTGTGCACACCAAACTTAAATCCCACCATTTCTGGTGAAATCTGGCTGCGTCGCGCCCAGGTCTTAATAACCCCAGTCTGATTAGGTTTCTTGCCCTCAATTTTCTTGAGAAGCTTTTCGTCGACGTATGGTCCTTTGCTAAGACTTCTGGTCATAATTCATTAAAAAAGCCCCGAACGAGCTTGAGCCATCATAATAGCAGACGGCATTTTAATGTCAAATTCAACGCCATAGAAAATATCAAGGCTTTACCTTGATATTTTAACTACTCTAAATATAGTACCCGCAACTTCTCTTGGTTTTACTCACGACTACTCATTTCGTGAATTTTGCAGTATTAACAACATTATCGAATAAACTTAATATAAAGACATTATTACTTCTGGTATATATAATATTTGATCCGAACTCTTTGCACCTAGTAAAAATACTATTACATGAAATATCCGGCGCTGTACTTACGGAAGTTCTGGAACCGATAGTTATATACTGTTCGTCTTTCTCTTCTGTCGGAGAGACGATTTTAAGCTTCGAAAAAACATTTCCGCCTGGAGTCACATAGCTTTGATCTAATACGATATGAGTACTTGGATATTTAAACTCAATCCCGTACTTTTGGTTTTCATACGTTTTCCAATTTACCGTCTGTGCATCTAAAGCAGACTTTTTTATTTCTTCCCTGTCTTGATCGGTCATTCCCGGACAATACGGCCAACAAACTTGTCTTGTAGTTTCTTTATAGACAAAGAAGCCGCCTATCACTAATACAGCAATCACTACCAGAAGCACCGGCATAATGAAACCTTTTTGAGTATTCTTCATATTGTCTTATTAAATCGTCCAGTTATCTTTTGCAATTCCCCTAAGTTTGTAGCTACCATTTTCATTGTCAAAAACTAAATAGAGGGTCGTCCAATCAATACCTGCATATTCGGGATTAAAACCGGGAAAGTGAAACGCTATGTATGTCCGCCCGTTTGCGTCTTTTTCAATGGTGTTGACTGAATTACCGCCGCCAAGTTTTTTATTTATCGCGATATTCGGAGCCTTCAAGTAATCAAGGGTACCGGAGTAAATATACTTAGTTAAAAATTCCGCTCGGGTAACATCTATCGGATCTCCCTTTCCGTCTGTATAGCCCCATAAATATATTTTTATATCCTTGGGAATTTCCGAAACATCACTCTTTGGAATATTATGAATAAAACTCATACTCGGACTGTTATTGAGGCTTAATCCGTCCACACTTACCAATCCTTCTAACTTCTGATAATCTCGAGCTGTCAGAGCCTTAATAACTTCCCGCGCAGCAAGTATAACCTTCTCTTCGCTGGTGAGAGCTTCAGTAAAAGGGATGAATTTGAAAGTTGATCGAATTTTTAACAACTCCTCATCATCTTTGTTTGGACCATAGGTGAGTGTGAACCGTGAATACAAAAACTCATCCCCGCGTCGGTAGAGCCATGATCTGGTACGAAAGTAATATCCGCACATAATGAAGTAGATATCCATTCACCGACCGTGCAAATGACGTGACGAGATGCAGATGCTCCTTCAGGTAATC
>DATDYB010000007.1:0-9372 GCA_036517115.1 Minisyncoccota bacterium
TCCGATTTCTCGTACATAGTTGGTTAGTCCGCTTGCGCGGGCCGGCCTCGGTCCAGCTTTCCCTAGCGAGATACCTGCCCGCCGGATGGCATCCATTTTATGCATGCGCCTGTCTCTGGTCAGGCGCATGGGTCAGCCGCGAGAAGCGCGGCTGCGCGTCGTTTGTATATCGCATTTCACTTCCGATTTCGTGCCTCCTTGCATGCAAATTCAAATGCGTGTGTACTCGACTGCCTTTCCCGTTTTTCCGACTTGTTGGATTTTTCCTTCCTTTTCCAAAGCAGAGAGATACCGTGTCGCTGTTGCGTCCGAGACGTGAAGCAATTTCTCGACTTCGTCGTTGGTGACTCGTGGTGAGCCTGTCGAACCATTTTTAGCTTTGGCGTCCAGAAATTCCAGAATCTTTTCAAGTTTCTTTCGCTTCCGCTCTTGAATCGTGGCGCGTGCTTTCACCAAGAGATCGCGAGCGGGGTGCGTGGCTTGCGGTGCGGGTGTTACGGCCGCACTCGCCGCCTGCGGTGCGAGCGTATTTGGCTCACTGCGCCCTTCCGTAGCCTCGTGCGAAGGAGGGGGTTCGGGCGGCAACGGCTCACTGGCTGGTATTTGAGCCGTTTGGGTTTCAGTGGGTTGCGGCTCGCTTTGCGTCGCTTCCGGCTCCGCGGGAGCCGTAGCCGCCTCCGGCGGTGTCGCGGTTGGCTCTACAACGGGCGCAGGGGTTTGCGTTGTGTCTTCCTCTGCCATGGCTCTATTCTAACGCGCCACAGGACTTGTCGGAAGCAAAGTCGAACGGCTCACATAGTTGGGGCCGAAACACTTGCTTTTTTGGTAGGAAGTGGTATAATTGAGATTACAGTTTCTTGAGCGCATTCGCGCCTCCTCCACCGTAGATGCTATGATTTTGGCATGCTCGCTCCGCAAACGCGGATAGTACTGGTCCGGTCTACGCAAATTTTCACTGGAATCCTCCTTGTCGTTGCGGCACTTGGTATTTGGTCAAATTTCGACGCGCTCCGACTTGGCATCATGGTTGGCTTTTTTGTGCTGGCTGCGCTCGCGTTTCTCATGGGTTATCGGTGGCTTGGCATTTCGGGCGTTGCCCTTGCCCTGCTTTTCAACCCCCTTATCCCTGTCCACTTGCCGCGGCACATCTGGGTCGTTCTCGACCTTCTCTCTCTAGCTGGATTGATCTACTTCACGTACTGGGCAACGAACCCATACAAAAAAGGAGTCCGATTCGAGAAATACGTCACAACACTCTTCCCACAGTCGGACTTTGTCATTCAGGATCGCACTCGCGATAATTCAAAATACCTAAAACGGCACGTGGAATCCGACGGCCATCCTGATTTGATATTTCGCAATCAAAAGACCGGAAAGACTTTTGCAGTGGAGTGTAAGTGGCGTGGAAAATGGACATCTGACAAACATGGCACACTGGGAATCTGGTGGAAGCCTTGGCAGGCCGAGCGATATACTGCGTACGGAAAAGAATCCGGTATGCCCGTCTTCGTCGCGTTTGGCATCGGCGGTACGCCCGAAAAACCGAAAGAAGTCTACTTCCTCGAGGCCGACCGTTTACACTATGTTTTTCTCAATCAATCGCTCATTAAATCAGGCCACACATGTAACGGCTTGCACCTGCTTCAGTCTTAGGATGACCGGCTGAGCTATAAAAGACTTCGCATTCCCTCCGGGAATAATTCGGCCGCAGTTAGGTCCAGCCCGGAACCGTATTCGTCGTCTCTGAATACGTCAGAAACTTTTCTCTCTGTGCCAAAAGCTAGAATTCTGCTTGGATAATACGAGTAGACCATTGGAATAATCAGTGACGTAGCCTCTTCTATAACAAAATTCGTGTTAGGAAGATTTTCTACAAGTTGTTTCATAAAAATCTCCGACAAAAAACTACCCGGGTTATTGAATCCTAACCATAAATGGTCGTTGTGCTCGCCAATATAAATGTGCAGGCCGTTCGTATACTTATCCGGGTAAGTGCCTCTAATGTGCTTGAGTCCCAAAAGAGCCGATTTGCGCATCTTGTCCCAAAGATCAATGCTGCTGTAACCTTCCGACTCTACACCGGGCACGCCGATTACACCTAAATGCTCATCACTCGGCTGGAATTCATAAGTAAGATCGTCATTCATAATCTTTTTTAACCACTTAATTACCTTCAATAATCTTTATTTTTTCCGGTGTGAGGCCGTAAAGTTTATAGACTAGTTCATCAATTTGTTCTTCATATTCTTTAACTTGTTTTTGTTTCTCGTCATTTTCAAGATACGCATCCGTTTTTGTAATTTTTAAGATTTTGTCCACGAGCTCAATTAAGGGTCTCTGCTCATCCGCGCTAGCAATCTTTATCGGAAATTGCCTTAGTTTTGCGACACCGATATCTACCCCCGCCCCTCTTTTTTTCCCGTTTTTATAGAACCAATTCAGCGCAAATGCCGAATTAAGAACCGCGAGGATATACTTTAGATCATAATCCTGATCTTTCTGAACTATCGAAGAAAATGAAAAACCGACAAAATAGTTTTCATCATCGTATGCAAACTCATTCTTAACAAACATTCCCTTAATAACAATCTTGGGGTTTGTAAAATATTCTATATCTCTTGGGCGATGCAGTCCGTATGGTTTGTTGGATGATGTAATGAAGTCGGAATATCGGTCCAAATGTTTCCTAATGCGCGAGAACTTAACATCTTGCCTAATCATTTCCTTTACCTTTCCATCAGAATAAATGAGATATTTCCCTCGCCACGAAATACCATAGCGATATACATCACTTGAGTCTAAATATTTTCTTATGACTGATGTCTCACTTTCATTCGGTGCGATTTGGTCGAATTCTCTCTGCGACAAGACAAAAACCCCCTCTCCTGCACTAACGTCACTTTTCTTATGCTTTTCTGCTTGTTTTCTACTTATCTTGTCAGGGGCCTCTACGACTCCTTGCGATATATTTACTATTCCTCCAAGTGAGGTCGTGCCGCTTAATTTTATAGAGCTATCGTCAAGAATAATTTCGTGATGCTCGGAAAAGACTGCGGAATTCAGAAACCTCGTGATTGTAACGTTTTGAGTGTCATGATCGCTCGCGATATCTGACAGGTCGTTTTGAAGCTTTTTGTAAGTGAAATACTTCTCTGCCTTTGCTTTTTCGTAAACCGCAACCATATGCTGCCCCGCTACAGCATCGAAGACCTTTAACTTTCCGATATCCACAAACTTAACAAAAGAAAGTTCGTCCAATACTCGTTTAATTAGTTTTCTCGCTCCGGTACTGTTAAGCCAGTATCTTGAAGTTATATATGAAATAGCTCCATGTTCCTTAACTAGATCGATAGCCTTGTGCAGAAAGTAGAACCAAAAATCCATTTTGCCCTGATGATATTTTTTCCCAAATTCGGAACTATTAATGGTCTCAAACACTTTCTTATTGTCCCTTTCTTTAAGGTAGGGCGGGTTAGCAATAATGATGTCAAATCCATCTTCAATGCCAAACATCCATTCCGGGTCAAACCAACGCGACGCTTTGTTGCTAAATGGATCCCATGTCGAGAGCATGTGCGTCGCGTCATCCGCATTTTTCATCTGTATCATTCTCATCAGCATCTGTTTTTGGATTTCCTTAAACTGATCTTTCAGTTGATGCCGCTCCGTATTAGTTGCATTGAAGAATTGATTTCTTAAATCTTTAAGATTTTTGATTCCATCTGTATCTTTAAACAACGTGGTGGTCTTTTCCTCCGGCAATCCGATAAGACTGTTGGCAGTTACAAATTTAAAATCTAGGTTCGGAAGTGGTTCAATACCTCTATTTTCCAACGCCTCATCTATTCGCTCATCCACAATCAGCGTCAAGAAGCACCGTAAGCGCGATATCTCAGTCGCAATCGGTTGGATGTCGACTCCGTAAATATTTTCTCTGATCACACCTAACTTTCTGATATAGTCAAAATTCTTGTGGCCAAACTCCCGCTCGATTACACGACGAATTTCCGGCGATGCATCCATAATCTGTTTCTTAAACCACAGCTGTCCATTTCTATCTATTTGTTGCAATATATAAACTATTTTTTGCAGAGCGCCGATTGGGAATGCGCCGGAACCACAAGCTGGGTCTAATACTTTAAGACCTGCTAGTGCATCTGTAATCCGCTCTTTTTCAGATTCATTGAGTTGATACTGTGCATCGTCGGCTAAGTCATAACTGATAAGTGCGCGCAATTTGTTCTCGTCAATTCCCGTGCTTCGTTTCAGATAGATGAGTACGCTCTCGTCTACCATGTAGTCCACAATAACGCGGGGTGTGTAATAACTCCCGGAGCTTTTGCGAGCAGATTCACCGGTTTCGGGATTTATCTCCGCGAGAAGGTTTTCAAAGACTCGTCCGAGCATTTCAGGATCGATTGAAAGCTCCTCGTCGAAACTCGTGTTTTCGTCTATCGTAAAGTTATACGACTCCAAAATCACAAAAAAATCCTTAAACCATTCATCGGGGATAACGAGTGTGTTGTGAAAAATCGACTGCTCGTCGCCGCGTCTTTTGTAGTAGTCCGCCTCATGCGGAGAAAAAAGTCCACCGTTGAGATACGGGATTTGTGAAAATGCCCCCTCCGTATACGCCTGTAGGCGTGATTTTGCTTCTTTGTTCAATACCTCGAAAAAAATCGGTTCAAGGACAGCGTGGTAGTAATCACGGTATTTTGAAATGGCCTCAAGCGAAAGCAATTCCTTTGGCATTAATGCCGAGCCTGATTGACCTTTCTTCTCTCGCAGAAACCAGCAGAAAATCAACCTGCCTATCAGTCGCACCGCAAACTCAACGCTGACCTGGCTCCTTTCAGATTCCGATGGAAGCTGTAAAAGAGACTTATGGGTTTTCTTGTTTTTCTCGGTTCCCAATGTTCCACCCACGAGCTTGACGAAACTCTCCGAGATTTTCTTGTAGAACTCTTTATTAACGACTTCGAGCGAGAACCGGTTTTGCAAATCTTCCAGATTGGTAACTCTCCCCTGACGCATCAAAAACTTCGTTGGAGTATTTACTTTTGCGCCCGGCCCCAGAAAAAATGAATATCGTCGGGCATTTGAGTATCTTTTCACTGGTTTGTTCCGTTCGTTCAAGTCAAGCGAGATCGTTAAATATGAAAATCTATAATTGTCCGAATTGTTGCTCTTAAAAACTACAAGTGCCTTATGAATCCAGTGGTCGGCAAGTATTTTGAAAGCATCGGTCGCTATAGCAACGCGCGGGTCATTTTCGTTATCGTGGCTCATCTCAAGAACCTGTAAATCGAGAGTGCCGCACGTCCCGATGATTCTTGCTTGGTTTATTTCTTTGTATCGTCTTTGGTCAATGACGATATCCTCATCCATTGCGACGAAATCGTCAGGGAGAAAATCTACCAAAAATTTCAGAAAATCCTCCTGATTGTAAATCTCGTCAAATTTCATGACGTAAATTCTTCGGAAAGCACTATGATTCTCGCTGTTTCCTCCGCCCTCTTTGCTGTCGCAAAGATGTCCTCAAGATATTTCGGCGGCAACATTTCTTTAACTATTTTATAGGCCTTAGCCGGGTCGGCCTTATCGAGACGTAGCTCCGCAATCTCTTTTAATACACCGTTCGGTAGGGCGTCCAAATCTTTTATCGTTTTAATAGCGTCGAGGCACAGGTCTTTTGCGGATGGGTGCATTTCAGAAAGTAGCGTTAATTTGCCTAGCGCGTCTTGCTTGCGGCCTCCGGTAACCGAGGCTCGGGTATTGCTTTTAAATATATGCTGTTTGGCAACTTGGTAGATTGGCTCGAAACTCGTTGTCGTTTCTGACGCTTTTTCTGCTTCGTCGGCCTCAAATAAAGGCAAGGCTACTTCTGGCGAGACGACCGCGACATCTTCTACGGTGTTCCCGTAAGCGAAAACATAGCTCCCGCCGTTTTTCGCAAACGCAACTACTCCGTTCTTTGATGATTTTCTCCCAATTCTTGACCGACGCGGTATTCTTGCAATCTCATCCATCGCTTTTTTGTTGCCTTTTACATTGAGCCAAATGTTCCTGTATTTCGCGTCCCATGAGGACTCCTCAAACTTCTTATTCTCATCCGCGTACTGTTTAGCAAAATAGTTTTTTAACTCCTCATCGCTTGTAAAGATTCTTGTATCTTCGCCAAGGAGAGAATGAATCATGTTCATCTTGAGCGTTGAAATCGCTCGCGTATGCGTTTCATATTCTCCGGTCGGGGTAGGAAAGAAATTCCAAATATAGAGCTCATCAAACACTTTTTGGCTAATACGATTGATGCGCCCAACACGTTGAATTACTCGTGTGGGGTTGTACGGAATATCGTAATTGATGACCGTCCCGGCTCTGTGCAAGTTGAAGCCTTCCGAAATAGCGTCGGTCGCGACAATGATATCGAAATCATCAGACTGTTTGGAGCCGTCCAGACTGGCATCAAAGTTGGCCTTGATTGTTTTTCTGTTGGCTTCCGACGCATCTCCCGACGTGTATTTGAAAATTCGCTTAAATCCATCTGCTCTCAATTTCTCATACACATAATCTGCGGTATCGGAAAACTCGGTGAACACGATGAGTTTTCTCCTATTTTCTTTTGCAATGGAGTCGGTAACTTTCTGCCGGAAGAAATCGTACTTTGGATCTGCTGATACAACCGACCAATCCTTCAATATGCCTTTTAGTAACTCTATGTCGTGTCGCAAGTGTTGCTCAAAGAGTGGGTCAATTTCGCTACTTGGTACGCGAACGAGCCCTTTATCCTCTAACCTATTTAGGGTTTCTTCGGCGTCGGCCGGTTCCATGTTCTCAAGATCGATAGTATCCGGAAGGTCTCCCTTTTTATAAATCGGTACTTCGCCACGATTGAGATACCAATCCAGCATAAGTTCTGACGAGTGAATCATGTTGTTGAGCGAGAGTCGAAAAGAAGCAATGGAACTCTCAAATCTCCTCACAAGCAAGCGACGCATGAACTTGGCAACGTTAACTTGCGCCTGCTGCATTCTCTGAATAATCTCCTCCGGCGACTCGCCATCACTTACATCTTCCTGTTCGATAAGTTTTTTAAAGAAGTCTGAACCCGGCCGAATGTATTTCGCTGACTTATATCTCGTCCCTAAGAAACTTGCCCGCTCCTCATCAGAAGCAATCTTTTCCAGCGTATTCACATACAGCGCCGATATATCTCCCAACTCGTATTCAAGCAATTCTGGGTCTCTTACCTTTGGGAAGGATATATTCTGCTCCTTCAAATCCTTCCGATAAACATCTATTTCATCAAGGTCCAATCTTGAGCGACGAATGACTAGCGGCTCAATCATCTTTCTCAGCTCGTCTGCAATCTCTTGACCCTGCTGTTTTATCCCAGCAATACCGTTTTCATCCTTTCCCCCTTTGCGGATATTCCTACGCAACGCGCGATAACTTTTGAAAAGCTGGTGAAATGACATGCTCAAGTTTTCAACGGTCTTCAAGGTGGATTGTCCGGGAGTGCTGAATAACTTTATGAGAGCGTAAATGTCCTTTGGATCATTGTTAAAAGGCGTAGCTGAGAGCGCCATGACCCGATTACCTGCGCAAAGTTTGTGGAGCATTATGTAATTATCCGTGTCCTCGTTCCTGTGTTTGTGTGCTTCATCAAGAATGATAAGGAGCTTCCCGCCTTCGCCGCCGTGTCTCTCCAACGCCTCCCCAATTTTCCCCGTCGAGTAAACTTGCCCCTTGAAATCAAAGTCGGACATGTAGTCTTTCCATTGACTTTCGAGGTGAGGTGGAGCAATGATAACCGTCTGCAAGTTCAGGTTGTGAGCGATTGCCGATGCAACGATGCTTTTCCCCAGACCAACGACATCGGCGATAATCACTCCTCCAAACTTCTCAATCCTGTCTATTCCTAAATTGATGGCGTCTCTTTGATATTTCAGGTTGTAAAATTTACCGGACGTTATTTCCTCCGGAGATTTGTTATCCTCCACGTTGTCCACTGAAAAATACTCATCGAGCACTTTGTAGAACATGGAGACAGGCCTCGGCAGGGCGTAGAGCCAGACTCTTTGCTTTACTTCCTGTATAAACTCGTTCGCAGAATGAATATCGGCAATCCCGACGTTTTCGGGGTCGTTCCACAACTCCTCAAATCTTTTAAGGTGATCGTCGTAGTAATGTGTTTCTTGAAGGATTATATTGCTTTCTCCTTGCCCTTTTAGACCGGACAAGGTGAGATTACTTGACCCTGTGACGATAATTCCCGGTGTTCTGCCTTTCGCTGATAGCTCCGGCTTGTTGTGCAAAATATAATATTTTGAATGATTAGCCTTGGCTGACTTCTTGATTTCTAAACTGCCGTCCTTTATCTTTTCTAGAAAGCTCTTGAATGCCTCCTGTGCCTCCGTGTCGTCAAAGTAATCCGTGTCGTTGAAGACGCGCGCAAATATCGCGAAGTAGTTTTCTTTTACTCCGGCGCGAGATTCAATTTTTTCGTCCGTGAGGTATGAGTCGAGGTTTGCGTCTTTCAGAGCTGATATTTTCTCTATCATTCTCCTATCTACGTCCATCCCGACAAGAATGCGGATTTTCTTGTCCTGAAGTTCCTTGTGCAGATCACGGAACCCCGAAAAATAGAAGTAGCCTACGAGCGCATCAACCCTGTCGCAGTTTGGCAAGATGTCTTTAAGCGCGGCAGAGAGTGTATTGGTTCCGGTATTTGTTATAGCCATGAGTTATCAGATTGCTAAATAATCCCACAAATCTTCATGTTTGGGAAACGACTCGGCCCCCGCCCCGCCGCCCATTCAATTTTCAAAAACCCCCGCGAAATAGATGAGAATGCCTGTCCGCCTTTGGCGGAGAGGATTGGCGGCGGGGCGGGGGCGGGCACGAAGTCGAATCGGACCACTCCCGTACAAAGCCACCACGCGCGCGGAGCGCGCAAACATCAGGAGTGTTCAGCAAAATAGGTTCGAGCGTGCTTTAATAGAGACTCAAGAATCAAAGAGGTCTCGATTTTGCCGATTTTTTCGCGGGCGGAGCGAAGCTCCGCCCAATGATTCGCCGCAATTCCGCACGCTTCGCGTGTCGTGAGGTTCAAAAATACAAATCCGAAGATTTTTGGAGGGAGGATTTTTTGGAGGGGAGGTCGTACAAATACATGTGCGCTTGACCCACCCGCCCATTCGCGAGCACCAATCTTCGCTGTATATGTACCCAGCGAAGCTCCCTAGCACCTACTTCAGCAAATCGTCAAGGTCGCACCTAATCAAATCTTCTTTCCGGAGAACAATCTGTTCCTTCTGATTCAGGTTGTCAGCGGTTACGCGGATAAGTTTCGTCGAGAGCGTGTCGCCA
>DATDYB010000008.1:0-44531 GCA_036517115.1 Minisyncoccota bacterium
CCGAGACTAATGTTTTTGAAATTCGGCGGGGATTTTGAATTCTGTCCGCGCGGAGGAAGGGTCTGGGAGGGAATCCGCGCGGGGTTCAATTTTTTTGATAGGCGGTTAATGAAATATAAACTATTCTGAAATTTAGTGATATCTCGCTTTAAGTAAACCCATACTCCACAAGATATAAGACACCAATAAAAATAAACCGATAACCACTATGCCGATCAATATCGGCTTTATCCAATATTTGAATAGTTCAATAAATTTATTTCTTGATTTTACTGGTAGAGATTGAACAGCATTTTGCGAATAAAATTTGTTTAAATTTCTGCGTTTAAAAATCCAGACCAAAGTAGAAATTGCGGATATTGAAAACAGTCCTGCACCAACTTTTGCCAGAAGCAACATTCGATCATTTATACCCGGAATCGTTGGCTGACAACCTGTAGCATCTACAACTATTACACCATCAGGTCTGGTGTAAGATGAAGAGTTGTATGCTGGAATGCAGGGTGGTCGATAATTATATGAAGAAATCCCAAGGAAAATAAATATCGTGAACAAAAGCCATAAACCTTTATTGCTAAGTTTTTTGTTCATAAATTTATTTCAGAGATTGAGATAGAAAATCAAATAGCTTCTGCAATTTTTTCATCCGATCCTCTTTGCTACCAAGAAAGCTACTTTTATCTGCAATTCCAACCTCAATACGAGATTGACCATTTTGATCAGCCGAAAAATATATTGGATAAAAATACATTGTATTAAGAGGATTCGCTGATGCTTTTTTATCTTCAATAATTATAGGATTAGCATCTCCGTTTACTAGTATGTAATCAGAATTAGACAAAGAGGATATGATTTTATTTTTTACAATTCCAAGATCGCCCATTTGGTAATTTAAGGCCAAGATATTTTCTGGTTTTCCATTTGGAAGTTTTGTTACAACGTCACTCCACGTTCTTTTATTTACAGAACGTCGAGCAATCCATACTCCGCCATATACGACTACAAATATTATTACAAATTCTATCATGTTATTTTACTTACTATTTGTTATATTGCTCGACCTTAGAAGAAAATGGAAATTCATTATTGAAAACGACTTCCGTTGAGTATCCAAGAAGTTTACCGTTTGATGTTGAGTGTTGGCGTTGTCCGTCAGTAGATACTATTGTGAGATCGGTGTTGTATTCATCTATCAGACCAGTTGTTCTATCAACACAAAGATTAACATGAAATTTACTCTGGGAAGCATCTATTGTCTGGTAGGATAGTTCCCCGCTTGGAGAAGCAAGTTTTTTGACTTCTGTAGGAGCAAAAACAATATTAAGATAATCGCATATTGACGATTGAACGGTTGCTTTCCCAGAGACATAGGTATCTAAAGTAATACTTTTACTAACACCATTAGTAATATTCATAAGACTTGGCTCTCCATAAACTTGAAGACCAAATAATTTTGAAATTGATTGAAGTTCCATTCCTCTCGAGGCTGTGGCACGAGCAAAATATTCAGCGAAAGAATTGCCAACTGACTGGCAAAATTGATCTGTATTTACACAACTCACTGATATATCTCTATTCAAGAAATGATACATTGTTTCTGCGATACTTCCGATGTAACCTTTGGTTACAGCATCTTTACTGTAAACAACTCCTTTATAGAGAGAATATCTTAGTCTACTATCTTGTTTGTCTTCTTGGCTCCAAAAAGAAATCGATTGTGACTGTGTCCCCTCGGAAGCACTCTCAGTGCCGGAATACATAGCCCTGAACTGATTCATAGAGCTTTGTTTGCTTATAGCCGATGAAATTATAATCTTGGGTGGCTGGGCTGTCTGTACTACTGGTGGAGATACTTTTTGTGGTGTAGGTGTGTTAGGTTTGTTTGAGGGTGTTACTTCTGATTGTGGCACTGTCTGGGTTTGTTGCGACAAATTATTTGATGTAACTGTATTTACCGTATCAGTTGGTATATTTTGCGAAGAAGGGCTGTTTAATTTTTGTGAATAGAAATACACTCCACCTCCTATTACTAATAATGCAATTATTATTAAAGCTGGAACAATAAAACCTTTTTGCAAATTTTTCATAATATCAAAACTATACCACAACTACTGATTTTAAAGAAGTGGAACCGCCTATCAAAAAAATTGAACCACGCGCGGATTCCCTCCCAGACCCTTCCTCCGCGCGGACAGAATTCAAAATCCCCGCCGAATTTCAAAAACATTAGTCTCGGTTTTGCGAATCCTTTCCCAGAAAATAGTTTCGCAAAACCGAGTCCATTTTTTATTGAACGGCTCATTTCTTCCCATTTGAGCCGTTCGGTACATTTGCACATTTCCGCTCTCTCGCTTGGCGAGAGCACGCTCGTACTCGCGCGTGAGGGCTTTGCCCTGCGGAATGTACCGACTATTTATTTTGAAAATAGGTTCTGATATGGTTTAATAAAGACACCAATGAGCAAGGCGAATGTATCCCGGTAAGAATCGAACTGGGAAAGGGTCGGAAAACGGGAGTTTTCCGTGTAGGAAAGCAGCGAGTCTGCGAGCGTTGAAAACCGTGGGTTTTTAAAGAGGAGCGGAGCGACGAGTGAGATAGCGAAGCGTCTTACCGAGGGCACAAGCGCCAAGAAAAGTGAACTGCTTCACTTTTTTACGTTTTGTGAACCGCAGCGATGTTTTTGTTTGCCGGAGGCAAAGCAAAAACCGCGAGGTGGGCTCGCGAAAATTTACGTCAGTAAATTATTTGTGGGCAAACATCAAGAAAATAAGCCCTGTGGAAATCCTTGTTACTATAAAGGTTGGGTTATTGTATAATTCGAGAAAGGTAACTTTTAATAAAAAACCTTAAAATTATGAAAGCACTACATGTAATCGGTTTTATTCTCCTTGTTGTTGGCGGT
Organism: Minisyncoccota bacterium; assembly: GCA_036517115.1. Classification (GTDB taxonomy): domain Bacteria; phylum Patescibacteriota; class Minisyncoccia; order Phycocordibacterales; family PALSA-1337; genus DATDYB01. Next base: position 2,903 of record DATDYB010000008.1, read on the forward strand.
CTTAACTGGGGACTCATTGGTCTCAATGAGAGCTGGAACGTGGTAGGGATGCTTGGCGACGGTGTGGCGCGGGTAATTTACGTACTCGTAGGACTTGCAGCGATCCTTGAGATTTTTTCTCACAAAAAAGCTTGCAAAGCGTGTGTTTCTTCTGCTCAGACGGTGTAATACTGAATGTCCATCAAAAAACAGCCTAGGCTGTTTTTTGATGGGGGAATGTGATTTCCGACCGAATTTTATTTCGACGAGCGAGGATTTCGCGGATGCATTCTGATGCGGACATGAAATCCGAGTCGATGTCGAATCAAAAGGTTGAACACCCCGCAGCTCTGCTGTGGAATTTGGGTCCAGGGCTTGCCCTGGGGTAAATACCTTTTATTGTGGTCAGGAATAATTTTGTTTACTAACAAAACAGACTTCCGGCTCGTACAGCTAAAAAATCTGCAGCAGTGCAGATTTTTCCTAATTTTGTGGTCACAAGTATTTTTCTATTGAAAAATCTCGCGATTCTTACAGAATCTGTCCACTCATTGGATCTTTAAGAAAAGATCTCAATGAGTCTTGCGAAGCTCCATGTATTCGCTTCTCACCCGCCTCGTCTGCCTACGCAGACTCCGGCTCGCACAACCTTCCTGTTGTCGGTTGTGCGCCCTGAGAGATTTGAACTCCCGACCTTCCCCGTGTAAAGGGGCTGCTCTACCAACTGAGCTAAGGGCGCATATTTGTTAACGTGTTTAGAGTATCGTACGTTGTTATTTTTATCAAGTTTGGCCGTATTAGTGTTATAGGGTAAAATTACTTTTTGTATGAAGCAAATTGAGTGCATTATCTCCGGCAGGGTACAACTTGTGATGTTTCGTGACTTCACAAAGCGCTGTGCGCAGAAAATGGGTCTTCGAGGTACTGTGCAAAACCGGGCCGACGGAACAGTGGCAGTGTTAGCACAGGGAGAAGAAAATACCCTCCGGTCGTTTACTGAACGATTGCAAAAAGGATCAATCCTTGCGCGAGTTAAGAGTGTTGAGGTAAGGTGGAGTGACCCGACAGAGATATATAATGATTTTACTATTGTTTATTCAAGCTTTTTAGATCGCATTTAACACGTATGAACTCTTCTCCTCAGTGTGTCGGTATCATTATGGATGGCAATCGCCGATGGGCAAAAGGCAAAGGCCTGAAGTTGCTCATGGGGCATAGCGCAGGGGGAGAGCGTCTCAAAGAAATCATTAGAGTAGCAAAGGATGCAGGCATCAAGCACATCATCTTTTATACGTTTTCTACGGAAAATTGGAACCGCGGAAGTGAGGAAGTTTCTTATTTACTCGATCTTATTCATAGCTTTTTAAAAAAAGAGCTTCAACACTTTCATGAGGAGGGAGGCATCCTCCATTCAGTGGGGGACATGTCTCGTTTCTCTCCCGACCTGCAGCGGGTACTTAAAGATGCAGAAGAAACAACAAAAAATAATTCCGGAGTCCATATTTATTTTGCCCTCAATTATGGCGGACGACAGGAAATTTTAACTGCGGTCAAAAAAATTGTAGCCGAGCATCCAAAACCAGAGGATGTCACAGAAGAATACTTTAGGACACATTTACAAACTGGCACTATGCCCGATCCCGATATTATTATCCGAACCTCAGGTGAGCAACGTTTATCAGGATTCCTTCCATGGCAAGGGGTATATAGTGAGCTATTTTTCACCAAAACCTTGTGGCCAGATTTTTCAAAAGATGAATTTCAAGCGATTCTGGAGGAATTTGCTAAACGGGAACGAAGGAGAGGGAAATAATGATACTAGTAGCTTTTTTGGCTATTCGCCTATAAGCTGTGGAATATGAATTTGGAATCCATCCCCATTCTCTATAAAGACGATCGTTACGTGATTATCAACAAGCCAGCAGGGCTTGTTGTTCATCCTGATGGTAAAACAAACGAGCCAACGCTGGTGGATTGGATCATCAAGAACTTTCCTGAGACAGAGGGTGTGGGAGAGCCAATTGTTCTGACGAACGGTGGAACTATTCTTCGTCCCGGCATTGTGCACCGTATTGATCGTGAGACCACCGGAGCTCTTGTTATTGCACGAACCGCAGAGGCGCACGCGTATCTTAAGGAGCGTTTCCAAACAAGGGAAGTGTCGAAATGTTACCATGCCTTCGTGTTTGGTGAGATTAAAGAAGAGGAAGGAGTGATTGATCGCCCAATCGGCAGAAGTCGTAAAGACTTCCGGATGTGGTCAGCACAACGGGGCGCAAAAGGGACTATGCGGGACGCGGTCACTGAATATAAGGTGGTCGAGCGGAGCAAGGATTTTTCATTTATCGAAGCATACCCCAAAACTGGTAGAACACATCAGATTAGGGTTCATTTCAAGGCTATTAACCATCCTGTGGTCTGTGACAAGCTGTACGCACCGAAGCGGGATTGCGCTCTGGGTTTTGGTCGTGTAGCCCTGCACGCTTATTCTATCGAGTTTACAGACGCATTGGGCAAGATCATATCAGTAAAAGCTCCTTATCCGAAAGATTTCGAAGATGCGGTAAAGAATTTTAAAGAAAGTTGCCAACGAGAAAGCAGTATGCTAGATTAGCTATTACTTGTTTCAATAATATGGACGCTAAGAATATAACTATTTCTCCGGTAAATATTGAAGACCGAAAAAAGCTCGACCTACGAGCGGGTGATACGGTGCGTGTGTGGCAGAAAATCAAAGAAAAGGAAAAGTTTCGATTGCAGGCTTTCGAAGGGCTCGTGTTAGCACACAAGCACGGAAAAGAGGCTGGCGCGACCTTTACGGTCCGAAAGGTGATGGACGGTGTGGGTGTTGAAAAAATCTTTCCACTCTACTCACCGATGATCGATAAGATCGAATTGGTCCGCCGATCGAAAGTGCGACGAGCGAAGCTCTACTATGTTCGTGAAAAAGCAGCTAAAGAAATCAAACGAAGCATGCGTAAACTTATGCGCATCGATGCAAACCCTAATACCGACGTGGTAAAATCTCCAGAAAAAGAAGCTACAAAGACTGAAGAAAAAAAAGAGGAAGCGAAGTAAAAAAGAGGGAAAACCCTCTTTTTGGTTGTGGATAACTGGTATACATCTCCCCATTGAGAAGTGGTATAATTTACTTCAATGGGAGCTCGTGGACCAAAACCCGAAGGAAAAGTAGCAATTAATTGGACACCTGATTTTGCTTACGCTATTGGGTTACTTGTTACTGATGGTAATCTATCTCCTGATGGCAGGCATATAGCATTTGTATCAAAAGAAGTGGAGCAACTAGAGAATTTTAAAAGAGCCCTCAAAATAGATAATAAACTAACCCCAATCAGGTCAAACTATAATGATAGTCTGGCATACAAAGTTCAATTTGGAGATGTGCTGTTTTACAGATTCCTAAATTCTATCGGTATCACTGCTCGGAAGTCACTCACTATCGGGGAAATCGCTATTCCGAGACATTTATTCGGACATTATTTTCGTGGTGTTTTAGATGGAGACGGGTGTTTCTATTCTTATTGGGATAAAAGATGGAAATCGAGTTATATGTTTTATGTAAGTGTAGGGTCGGGAAGTTATAAACACTGTGTATGGTTAAAAAAAGAAATAAGTAGTTTATTCGGAATAAAAGGTCATATTGCCACAAGCAAGAGAAAGGCTTCTAAAAATCCCTATCATCAACTGAGATATGCTAAACGCGAGTCACTTATTCTACTGAGGAAGGTGTATGCTGGAGGTGGTAGTATGTACCTTACACGGAAAAAGTTGAAAATAGACAAAGCTTTAGGCATAATAGGCGTATCGTTGTAATATTTTGACAAATTAATGCGCGGGTGGCGAAATTAGAAGACGCACTACCTTGAGGTGGTAACGCCCTCACGGGCATGCAGGTGCAAGTCCTGTCCCGCGCACAATTGAACTAAATTAGTTTAATTATATGGTGGCTATGGTGTAATAGCAGCACTAGAGTTTGTGGAACTCTCAGATCCGGAGCATAACCGGATAGCCACCCCACGTTTTTAAAGGTCTCAACAATAAAAGAACTCACCACTGTGCCATTCGGTGGTGAGTTTTTGGCTTTTTCGGCCCTGATTCGGTAGCGAGTGGAGACCCAAAGGTCTCGCCCCAGCCGATATTGAAATGGCGGTTCCTCGAGGAAATTGATTGAATGTTAAACGACTCATTCATCACAAATCCATTCACCTCAACCTATGACACATCCTATGTTCAGGTTAGCGTGCGGTTTTCCCTATGTCAACTAAAATATATAAAAAGGTGTACCTCATAGCTTGCCTTGGGGGGATACCTTTTATTATACTGATGAAATATGAAAAAAATGTTATTTATTGTTGGTACTGCCGTGGTTATTGGCAGCTTATGGTGGTCTGTTTCGCGTGATGGGCAAAAAGGTGACACTGATGCGAAAGACCTTGTGGTAACAGCCACCACAACGCCCTTGGTATCAACCTCAACTCCAGTTTTAAAAAATTCGACTTCGACGCCGATTGCAAAAAAAGTAAAAACTGCCGCAGAGCTGGAAGCGGAAATGGCATGGCGGGTTTTTGATACGTTCTTGAAGGCTGTTAAGGATCACGATATTGAAACGGTTAAAAGGGTAAGTCACCAAGTCTCAGAACAGTGCACCGATCCCACAAGAGAAAAAGAATGTTTTATGCTCATGGACAACGTACACATTCTAGGGTCGGCCATAAAAAAAGAAGACTTCACTATTGTGTGGTCGGATGCCAAACAGCTTATCCTCTCCACGCCGTTCAAACGATATGCGGATGACAAGGTGGCGGGCTACGGCCAAGGAGTAATGTATTTCACTAAGGTAGGCGGAGAGCACAAAATCCTTAGCTATAACCCCGGGCGGGCCGCTGCGTTGGCGCTCGAAGGAACGAGCGGAGATGACGCGACACTAGAGAAGAAGCTTCAGGAAATGATCAAAGACTCCGACAAAGACGGACTATCTGACCAGTTTGAAACATGTGCGGGAGATTATGCAAACATAGCGGGCTGCAAAGAGACAAATCCTCAAAAGAGAGATACCGATGGCGACGGCTGGTGGGACGGTATTGAGCGTTTCTTCTATGTAAAAAATTGATGCACCAACAAACATCGAATCTCACGAGATCGATTGTTTTTTGTCGCCCGTTATCAGTAATGCTGTCGTGTCGCTACGTGCGGATTGCACGAACAACGGCAATGAGCACGATAGCGCCCAAAAGTGCTACCACGAAACTATAGAGATTAAAGCCACTGACGCCTGTTTTGCCGATGAAGCTCATAATCCAGCCGCCAATGACCGCACCTACGATTCCTACCACAATGTTGAGGAAGGCTCCTTGCTGTGCGTCCGTACTCATGATGAGTGAAGCAATCCATCCAACCAGTGCTCCGAATACGATCCAAAGAATGATTCCCATATTTTTTGTGATTAAACTAATAAGTGCTTGTCGATCCCTTATACTCATCATAGCGGAAAGCAAGAGCTGATTCAAACACAACAATTGAAAACGAGGGAACGGGATTGACGTACCTAATGAGAGGCATATGATAAAGATAGGGTCGAGGTCAAACAATTAATCTTTTAAAATTCTATGGCAACAGTAATAAACAATCCGGGTCCAGGCGATTCTACGACACGAGAAAGTGCGAGCGGTGTAGGCGCGATTATTGGTGTTATTGTGGTTCTCATTGTTTTGGCACTCTTGGTCATCTACGGTATCCCAGCGCTTCGTAATGGGGAAGTTCAAGGGACAGGTACGGAACTTAATATTCCCAACAGTATCGATGTAAACATTAAGCCAGAGGGCACAACAGGAAATTAGAAATGCACAGCATTTCAGAGAAAAAAACGGAAGAATTCATAGAGGCTTACGACCGTTTCGTTGACGCAATCTTCAGGCACATCTACTTCAGATTGTTTAACCGAGATGTTGCGAAAGATTTGATGCAGGAGACCTTTACGAGAACGTGGGAGTATGTAAGCAAAGGGAAGGAGGTGAATAATCTAAAGTCATTTCTCTATAAGGTAGCTAATAACCTTATTATTGACGAATACCGAAAGCGGCGCGAACTATCGCTTGATAGCCTGCAACTTAAGGGATTTGATGTGGCAAACCACGAACAGGAAATAATAGTTCGCGATGTAGAAAATAGTCATGTTCTTCAAGCCGTTTCTAAGCTCTCTTCCGAGCACCGGCAAGTGATCACGTTGCGATATGTTGACGACCTCTCCATCAAAGAGATTGCGGAAATCATCGGCGAAAGTGAAAATGTGGTCTCGGTGCGTCTCAACCGCGGTCTCAAGGAAGCCAGAAAAATCCTACGCCTCTAAATCTTCTTCATCTTCTTTCAATAATGCTATAATGGCGTGTATGGAAGATAAAAAGAAGAGTATTTTTAGGCGTACCTATATATTTTTTGATAAATTAGAAGATAAGGTGCGTTCCCATCTCTCGCATCGGCCTATTTTGTATACTTTTATTGGAGGGTTCGCCATCGTCCTTTTTTGGAGAGGGGTATGGATGACAGCCGATCTTTTTCCTTTTCTCACTGGTCCCGTTTCCATCGCTATCAGCGTCATTGTCCTTCTTGGAACCGGCCTTTTTGCATCATTCTTCGTGGGAGATGTCATCCTTATATCAGGACTTAAAAAAGAAAAGAAACTCATTGAGAAAACTGAAACAGAGATCAAAGGGGAGGCTGAAGTGCTGGGAGAAATTCAGCACGAGCTCGAACGTATTGAAGTGATGGTGGGGGATATTACCTCAAAAAAACATTAATCTCATCTTTGAAGAATACTCTTTCTCACGTCGACGTTTTTTTCTAACGAAGCATCAATACCGGAGGATACGAACAGAAAAAGCATAGCAAGAAAAATAAGGAAGACTATGACCTTAAGCTGTGTTTCAATCATTGGTGTTTATCGTTGGTTACAGCGGGGGTGGTAGTGGCTTGTTTGAGCCGTGCAAGCGCAGGAGTGATGGTTTCTACATTCTCGATACTTTTAAATCCGTAGTACACTTTCTCGTTGATAACCAATGCTGGTAGTCGATCTTCAATCTCGTTGATCGAGATCAGTGTCTTCAGGGTACTAAAAGGTAAATCGTAATCAAAAGAATACACTCGAAGCTGAGGATATTTCTCTCGCAGGAATGTCAGTACGTGCCCTTGCCTGGTGCATTCTTCACAACCTTCTTTATTTGAGTAAAAGTAGAGGATAACCACGGAGTCAATATGACATTTTTCACTGACCCGCTTGGTAAGCATGTAATCCTTAATTTCGAGAAGAGTGTATTGCTTTTTCAGACGCTCGACTTCGGCGGCGTCGATTTCAACCTGATCTTCTGCGTAGGAGAGTTTGGACGCAAGAGAATTCAACTCCTGTGAAAGGATGGAACTGTCGATTTTTTTGCAACTGGTATCCTGGAGAAGCTCGAATTGTGTTTCGAGGGATAGGATGTCGGTAGCTATCTTGTCTTCAATTAGACGGAGCTCAGAAACTTTTCTATTGTTTAAATAGTTGCTGATGGAAAAAGCGGTAAAGAAAATTAACGCAGTGATAATGAAAACGATAATGTATTTGTGCCAGTTGATCATATTGAGCTTTAAGCTGTTAACGGTTAGGTCTTAGAACAAACAAAATTGTTTCAGATGCGAGGCGCCGGCGAAGCTTGCGACCAAACTGTAGTTAGATACTACTGTGCGGGAGCAACTGGAACCGGCAACGAAGCAGATGAAGTTATTTTGTTCGTTCTAGCGCCAAGGGGATTTCTTAGAGAGAATAGTGTTATACACCGCCTTTGTCAACCATATAGGAGCCATAAAGCTATACAAGAACATGAAGTAGAACATATCTAGTCGAGGCTTGTATGTGTTCTCCGCCATCTTTCTTCCCAGTAGAAGCATGATGAAGGTTAAACCCATGAGGGTGAGCATGATGAATCCTGCCGCCTTGGTATCAACAAAGAACCAGTCGAACGTGGGGAATTTAATATTGAAACCCACTGTTTCGATTTTTATAATTTTGGCGTCAAGATACTGAACAGCACTGGTGAGGGAGGTTGCTGTTAAATATAGTGCGGCAAAGATGGAGAAAAATGAGAAGGGGAGCATAAAGATGCCGAGATTCCCATATTTTTTCTTAAAAAAGAGAAAACGGTAATCGAAGCAGTTGCGAAGGAACCCGTACATCCACCGCACTCGCTGACGGTAGAGTTTTTTAAATGTGTTGGGTGCGACAGTGTACACGTAGGCATCCGGGCAGTTAACAATTTTGTGGTGATTAGCCTGCATGCGGAAAGCGATCTCCATATCTTCTGTATTATGGGCATTTCGGAACCCCCCTAACTCGTCGAATATTTTCCGACGGAATATTGAAAAGGGTCCTGGGGTCACATACAGAGCGCCTAATTTTCCAAACAAGTATTTACTCCAAATTCCGAAGTTGTATTCGGCTCGCTGGATTAATTGTAGGATATTTTTTGGTTCATGCACTCGGATCGCAGGTGTCACCGACATAACTTTCGGATCCTTGAAAAGAGGTAGTATCCTTTGCAATGCCTGAGGATCCACGAATGAGTCAGCATCAAGACAACCGACGAATGGACTCTTAGTATTCTCGATACCAAAATTGACCGCAGTGTGTTTGCCTCCATTGTTCTGGGAATAGACGAACACAGAGGGGAATTCCTTTTTAAGTTCTTCCGCTACCGAGCGTGTGTTGTCGGTGCTACCATCGTCAACGACCACAACCCGTAATTTCTTTTTGGGATAGTTGAGTGCCATGAGTGACCGGATCGTCCCTTCGAGGGTTTTCTCTTCGTTCCAACAGGGTACGATAATGGTGACTTCAGGGAAAGGGGAGGGACGAGGAAGAGATTTTTTATCACGCTTCTTTTCCTCAAGAAAGGTGGCCAACAGGAAGATTTGGAAGTACAGTCCGACAAAAAGAAGGACGTACATCATGAGAATAGGGATAGTAATCATGCTTATTTGTACTATATCCTTGTTTTTAGAGCTTTGCAATTAGGCTATACTGTAGACATGACACGAGAGGACGTCCCCTGGAGGCTCAAACACATACTACTCATTGTTGTGGGGTGGGTCGTGGCGCTTTCATTGTTTTCAATGGTGGCGGTAAACAGGTTCAATATTGAAAAAGATACTGCGTATCCTTGGATCATAGGAGGGATGGCGGTTGAACACAAAGCTTGGAATCCGTTGACGTATTTGTATCGATGGGATTCTTACTGGTATATGAATATTGCCACGGAGGGCTATTCTTTTAACCCGGCGGTTCCGGGTCTTTATAACGTAGTGTTTTTCCCTCTCTATCCTTTATTGCTCGCGTGCGTTTCAAAAATTTTATTCTTACCGATGATCGCTGCAGGGGTTCTCGTAAGCATCATCTCACTTGTGGGTGCATGCTGGTTCTTGTATCGGTTGGTGGCGGAACAATTCCCTCGTGTGCATGCGAAGCGAGTAGTGCTTTCCCTTTTAATATTTCCTACCGCTATTTTTTTGACTGCTGTATATACTGAAGCACTCTTTCTATTTCTGTCTGTTGCCTCGTTCTACTATGCCAGAAAAAAGAGGTGGTGGATGGCGGGACTTTTTGGAGGATTGGCGGCGCTCACGCGCATCAACGGCATTATCCTTTTCCTACCCCTCCTTTATAGTTATCTCACTACTGAAAAGAACAATCCGGATAGGCCCAGCATTGCCTCAATATTTTTAGTGCCTTTAGGTACATGTCTTTATTTTCTATATCTCCGTATTTCCTTCGGGGATTTTCTACTATTTTTCAAAGCGGAAAGTATGTGGGGAAGAGTAGTAGGTTCTAATAATTTTATTAGTTCATTCGTGACACATCCGGCCGTTGTGAATAGTGTCCTGGATGGATGTTTTTTGTTATTCGCTATTACGATGATGGTTTTGACGTGGCGACGGCTCGGTACTTCCTACGGCTTGTACATGCTCGGAACGATCACTCTGGTAGTTGCGTCGGGATCGGTAGCGGGTATTGGCCGGTATATACTCGTTCTTTTTCCGATGTATATTCTCGCGGCGGGAATTAAAAATGAATTCATACAAACAGCGTGGATATTAATATCCACGCTGTTGTTTGCTTTGTACGTTATTCTTTTCGTCAATGGTTACTGGACGGGGTAAGACGATGGATGTGTTACTTTGACATTTTGAAGCCCTGGATTGAAAGATATGCGGCCACAACTACCACCACAATACTTGCCCATGTTGGGATGACGCTGGTTCCGACGATCACTCTGGTGCCATATATCACACGAACGAGGTGGAGAAGCCCAATGATGAGGAAAATAATCGAGGTGCTATTAATGAAATTTTTATGACTCATATTTTATTACGTTACTCTGATAAGAACCACCCCAATGACCAGAAATATGAGAAGGGTGGTTACATACACCCCTCGCTTGGCGACAATCGAAGTCCCCCACGAAAGTGCACGCTCTGGTGCGAACATTCTGATCACTCCCTTTAGAATCGAGAGCCAGCCGACGAGCGTGATGAGCACTCGCCAATCGGATGTCCAGATATTATGGCTTGTAACGATGAGAAGACCGATAATGAGCGCCATCATTCCGGAGAAGTAGGTTAATCCGATATTATTTGAAAAATCCTGCAGTATTCGTCCGATGTTTTTACGTTGCGAGAAGGCCGCAAGGGCAGAGATGACGAGAATCCAGCCGATGACTTTTCCTAGAAATAATGATGTTTCCATGTTGGAAATTATACTCTACCGTTATTTGTATGTATACTCTTAGTTATGCACATGGAGACAGTGATAACCAGAAAAAGCCAAGGATATGAGCTTGTGGACTCCGGTGCGGGAGAGAAGCTTGAGCGTTTTGGGGAAGTCCTGCTTCGCCGTCCCGATCCACAAGCGCTCTGGCCCAAAAAACTTCCTGAGGAGGTGTGGCAAAAAGCTGCAGCTTCTTTTACTCGCGACGAGAGGAAAGGTGAGTGGGAATACAGGGGCGACGTGCCGAAGCGGTGGCAGATCGAATTTGGTGGACTGAAATTTTGGATTAAGCCGACGGCCTTCAAACATACTGGCCTTTTCCCCGAACAGCTTTCTAACTGGAATTGGATTCGTTCTGTCATTCTCGCGGATGTTCCCGATTTGTCCAAGAGCGGAGCGATTGGAAACAAATCGCAATACCCTGGGGGTACGGGAATCCAGAGTGTTGAAATTTTGAATCTCTTTGCTTACACCGGAGGGGCGAGTTTGGCCGCCGCAGAAGCGGGAGCAAAGGTGGTACATGTGGATGGCTCGAAAGCAGCCATCACCTGGGCGAAGGAAAATGCGGAAATTTCTGGTCTCGCGGACAAGCCGATTCGCTGGATCTTGGACGACGCGCGCGTCTTCGTGGAAAGAGAAATAAAACGGGGAAGAAAATACGCGGGCATCATCATGGATCCGCCAGCCTTCGGCCACGGGCCCGAGAAAGAACTCTGGAAAATCGAGGAACATTTTCTCCCTCTTATCGAAAACTGTAAAAAACTTTTAGCCGACAAGCCTCTGTTCTTTTTAATCAACGGCTACTCCGCCGGCTATTCTGCTACTGCGTACAAAAACAACTTACTCCCACTCGTCGAAAAATTCGGAGGTGGTATCGAGATAGGAGAACTAACGATCGAAGAAACTGGTTCCGAGCGTCTTCTTCCTGCTGGAATTTTTGCGAGGTGGCGAAATTAATTTCCTCCCTTATTAAAAAAGTAGTAACTCCAAGCCATTTTCCATCTATTGACATTACACTATTATAATGTATAATACACATTACTCTTTGAAACAAACATTTAGTGGGGTCTTTTGACCCCAGAAAGGCTGTTATTCATATGGAGGGCAATATTAAGAAGCGCCATGATTCTAAAAAGTTGATGAAGTTGGTGGAACAGGTTGATAAGATCCTTCTTTCTTATGATCCCGCTCGAAAGCGTGGATATAAAATTCAACGCAAACTCTATGTGGAAGAAGGTCATCACTTGTTGTTTATCTATAACGCTCGAAGCCGATGGAGCATTGGCGAGGTGTGGTTAGATATCGACAAGGAAAGGATTATAAAAATACCGACATGGGGCGGGCTTATCAAGGCAGGTAAGGAGAACGCAAGATTATTTAAGGAGTAATCGTCAGCCGCACATCTACATCGTGTAGCTCTGTGCGGTTTTATTTTACCTCTACATCATGTATTCTGAATCTCACATCATGAATCTAGAAATTTTATACGAAGACAACCACCTTATCGCCGTCAATAAACCGGCGGGGATTTTGGTGCAAGGAGATATAAGTGAGGAAGAGAATCTAATGGACAAGGTTAAGAAATATCTGAAGGAGAAATATAAAAAAGAAGGAAATGTGTTTCTCGGTCTTATTCATCGACTGGATCGCAATGTTTCAGGAATTGTACTCTTCGCGAAAACTTCAAAAGGCGCATCACGACTTTCTGAACAATTTAGAAACCATACGGTAGAGAAGATCTATCATGCGTGGGTGGAAGGAAAGCCGCCACAACAAACTGACACCCTGAAACATTTTTTAGTGAAAGATGAAAACAAAAACAAGACGGAAGTCTTTGAAAAAGAAGTTGTTGGTTCTCAATACGCAGAACTTACATACGAAATTACACCACACCCATCATTGTCCAACACCGGATGTTGGACAAATAAAGAAGTAACGTTTTTGAAAGTAAAGCTTGGAACGGGGCGGTCGCACCAGATCCGTGCCCAGCTTGCGCATATTGGTTGTCCGATTGTCGGGGATGTAAAATATGGAGCGTCAAAGGCTCTCTCTGATCAATCGATCCTGCTTTCGGCAACGGAGCTTCGCTTCGATACAGCAACAGAGCCGAAAAGAGTCTCGTTAGTGGCTCCACTTCCGCAACTAAACATTTGACTTTGCATAACATGATGTAGTATTACAGGGTGAGAACATTGTTCTAATAAAGGATACCTATGGCAAAAATTCTTGATGGAAAAATTATTAAAGAAGAAGGGCTCCAGAGGCTCAAAAGTGAAATCGCGAAGCTTTCCAAAAAGCCTCTTTTAGCAATCATTCAGATCGACAATCGGCCGGACTCAACTGCCTACATCGCCCAGAAGAAAAAATTTGGCGAGGCAATCGGTGTGGATGTGTGGCATATCAAACTTTCACCCGATGTGAACCAGCACGACCTTCTTAAAGAAATTGTGACGTTGAATAATGATCCGGTGGTGACAGGCATCATTATCCAGATTCCAATCCCGGCACATCTAAATAGAGATATCATTATTAACCATATTGCACCTGGAAAAGATGTCGATGGACTGACGAAATCGAGCGTTGAGAAACTTGTGCGAGGAGAAAACGATGGTCTCATACCCGCCACCACGAGAGGCATCATGACAATGCTCGATTACTACGCAATTCCGCTCAAGGGGACTGCGGTGGCGGTGTTGGGGCGATCCGATCTTGTGGGGAAACCCACGGCACGGGCACTCAAAAACCGCGGGGCGATCGTCACGGTTTGCCACAGCCAAACACTGAATACGCAAGAGATTACGCGAACGTCTAGTATTGTGGTGGTTGCCATCGGCAAACCGAAATTCATCACCAAGGACTATGTGTCGCAGGGCCAGGTTATTATCGACGTCGGCATTAACGTCGCCGAGAAAAGGCTCGAGGAAGAAATCGGTGGGTCGGGGATCGTCGGTGATGTTGATTTTGATGCTGTAAAAGATATCGTTGCGGCTATCTCCCCGGTGCCTGGAGGCGTGGGGCAAGTGACCGTGCTGTCATTATTTGAAAACGTGTTAAAGGCGCATCTGTACGCCAACAAGTAGTCTAGCACCGGGTCATTCGATCCGGTTCGTCTACAGATGCCGTTGCCTACCCCAACGGCTTTTTTAATGCCCGGTGCGACCTAAATTTCTTGCGAGTGAAACGAGTTTAGAAATTGGAAGTACTCTTTGTGGTGCACTATGGTAGAATGAAAATATATTAAAGCGTAACGAAAAAATATGAATGATATATTGAAAAATGACATTGTCAGAAAAATTGTGATCGCTTTCATCGTACTTTTAACGCTTTTCATGCTTGTCAGAACGTATAATGAATTCAAACGTGCTCCGTATATTGGCAAGGAGTCGGCAAGCCTCAATACTATTAATGTGAGCGGTAAAGGAGAAGTGTTCGCCAAGCCCGATATTGCTACGTTTACCTTCACCATCCGTGAAGAAGCTACCACCATCACTGCTGCACAACAGAAAGTGACGACTAAGGAAGCCGCCGTACTCAAGTTTCTCAAGGGAGCTAGCATCGAAGAGCGTGATATTCAGACCACGAACTATTATATTTACCCACGATACATCTATCGTCCGGTCACTACTGGGGAAGTAAAGGACGATCGAACTCTCGCTGGATACGAGGTGAGCCAGACCATGACAGTGAAGCTTCGCGCCATTGCACAATCAGGGAAAATTTTGGGAGGCTTGGGTTCTATTGGAGTAAGCGATGTGTCAGGACTCAGCTTCACTGTTGATAAGCCTGATGCACTCATTGCAGAGGCGCGAGAGCAAGCGATCAAAGAAGCTAAAGATAAAGCGCGAGCACTTTCGAAACAGCTCGGTGTCCGCCTGGTCCGTATCGTTAATTTTAACGAGAGCGGCACACCATCTTTACCTCCGTTTCCGATGTATGATCGAGCAATGGGCGGGGGAGGCGGATCTCCCACTGTACCGACGGGAGAAAACAAAATTACCTCGGAAATTACCATCACCTACGAAATCCGCTAACCATTTGACATTCTTACATACGAGAGTATAGTAATACTACATCACCCCGGCAGGGGTTTTTTAGTAAAAGAAAACCTATGAAATTAATAGAATATATCAAGGAAACAAAGGGAGAATTGAAACATGTAAGCTGGCCGACTCGAAAACAGGCGCTTATGTATACAGTGACGATTATCGTCGTATCAGTCGTTACGGCAGCGTTTCTCGGATTCTTCGATTACCTCTTCTCACTCCTTCTTGGCAAGATTATTTAATAAATTTAATTTTTGGGTTTTCGGTCTAAACACTCGAGGTTAACCGCTAAACCCTTCTCATTATGGCAAAACAACAAAGTACAGGAGAGAGACATTGGTACGCTATCCATACCTACGCGGGATATGAAAATGCGGTCGCACGTAATCTAAAGCAGCGCATTGAATCCTTGGCGATGGAGAACAAGATCTTCAATGTTATCGTTCCAACAGAAAAAAAGATCAAGATCAAAGCGGGCAAGCGCGTTGAGGAAGAAGAAAAGATCTATCCCGGCTACATTCTGGTGGACATGATCGTGGCGGACGACTCATGGTTCGTGGTGCGTAACACACCTCGCGTGACGGGGTTCGTCGGCGCCGGGATCTATCCCGTACCTCTTGATCCTAAGGAAGTGGAAGGACTCTTTAGTCGAATGAACGCAGCTACCGCGAAACATAAGATCGATCTGCAGGTGGATGACGCGATTACGATTGTTGACGGACCGTTTAAAGATCTTGAAGGTAAAGTAAGCGAAGTCGATGATAATCGCGGGAAAATTAAGGTTCTTGTCTCGATGTTCGGCCGGGAGACGCCTGTGGAGCTGGACTTCTTGCAAGTTAAGAAAATTTAAAGTAATGTTCCAGTAGCCTCATGCTTCTAGGGGTATATAAAAACTATGGCTAAAAAAATAACTAAAAAACTAAAACTCGTCATCCCAGCAGGGAAGGCGAACCCAGCACCTCCAGTAGGACCTGCGCTTGGTCAGGCTGGTGTTAACATTGGTGAATTCGTAAAGCGATTCAACGATGCTACTAAAACGATGGTGGGAGATATCGTGCCTGTCGAAATTTCAGTATATGAAGATCGAACCTTTGACTTCGTACTCAAAACTCCTCCCGCATCCAGCCTTATCCTCAAAGCATTGAAACAGGAAAAAGGTTCAGGAAAACCTAATACTGCGAAGATAGGAACGATCACTAAAGCTCAACTTAAAGAAATTGCCGAAAAGAAAATGCCGGATTTGAATGCGAATGATATTGACGCGGCAATGAAGATTATTGCGGGATCGGCACGAAGCATGGGCGTGGATGTAAGATAAAAATCACTTGGAATCAATTCAAAAAGAAACGCATAAAACCGGCCAGCGCCGGTTTTTGCATCAACCTCAGCTCGCTGCCGTCAAGAGCCTTCGCCGACTCAGGTCATTGACGGACCAGGCCAGCTTCGCTTCCGGATGTTCTTTTTGAATTGATTCCTCGCTCTTGTCGTCAGCTTAAATTGAACATTCTCTATTAGAGGGTATAATTGATTTAATTATGAAAGCTAAAGCGAAGAAACAAATAAAACAACCAAAACCCATTAAAAGCCCTCTGTACATCAGACCTTCATGGGACGAATATTTCCTTAATATCATGAAAATGGTGGGGGGCAGGGCAACCTGCGACCGAGGGCGTTCTGGCTGTGTTATTGTCAAAAACAAACATATTCTTACGACAGGCTACGTGGGGTCACCGATCGGGACTTCTCATTGTGATGAAGACGGACATGAAATGCATGAGGTGATTCATGAAGATGGTACGAAATCAAAACATTGTATACGTACCATTCACGCCGAACAAAATGCTATTGTTCAGGCGGCACGTATGGGCATCGCCCTTGAGGGTTCGACCATGTATTGCAACATGTTGCCGTGCTATGTGTGCGCTAAAATGATCATCAATGCGGGGATAAAAAGAGTGGTTGCCAACAAGGACTATCATGCAAGTGAAAAAAGTAAAAAGATTTTTAAAGAAGCGGGCATCCAGTGCGAGCTCATTCATCAAGAGATTGAGAACTATAGCAACATGTAACATGGCCGATCTTAAGAAACTACAGAAAGAAATATTCGATAATAAAGTTAGAAAAGGGTTCAATACTACCGACATTCATCTTGAGTTTTGTTATTTGCACGAGGAACTCGCGGAAGCGTTTCGTGCCTATCACACCAAAGCTCCCAATCTTCCCGACGAGCTTGCTGATGTCGCCATTTTTCTCCTTGGTATCTCGGAAATATTAGGGGTGGATTTAGAAAAGGAAATTGCCCGTAAAGTAAACCAAAATAAAAGCCGTAAAGTTACAAAACTTAACGGCGTTGTGGTGCACGCGACAAACTAAGCTCTAAGGTACTTCTTGAAGGTTAGAACGTAAGGAATTTTTTCATTTGCCTCGCGCCTCTCTTCTTTCTCTACTTTCCATTGCTGGACATTGATGGCTGGAAAATAAGTATCTCCCTCAAACTCCGCCTCAATCTCGGTAAGGTACAAGACGTCGGCATGGGGGAGGAATGCTTCATATACTTTCGCTCCGCCTATGATGACGATTTCTCCTTGTGCCCCAAGCTTTAAAACCTCCTCTACTGAATGAACAATGACACATGCTTCTTTGGCAAATCCCATATCGCTCGTAAGGACGACGTTGGTTCGCCCAGGCAACGCTTTGCCGAGTGATTCAAATGTCTTCCTGCCCATAACGATAGGCTTTCCCATAGTGATTTCTCTAAAGTACTTTCCGTCTACCGGTTTTCCCCATGGCATGGCATTATTGCTTCCGATAAGGAAATTCTTGTCGATTGCTGCAATCATTGAGATCATTGCATCAGTATATAGTGTTCGAATAAAAAAGTCCGCTTGGCGGCGGACTTGTGGCTATACAGCGATTGGTGCTTTGATCGGTGGGTGAGGGTTGTACCCTACAAGTTCGAAGTCCTCGATCGTAAAATCCTCGATATTTTTTACGTTCTGATTGAGCTTCATGATAGGCATCTTGCGCGGCTTTCTCTTAAGCTGTTCACGTGCTTGTTTGAAGTGATTGGAATAGATGTGTGTGTCACCTCCAGTCCAAACAAATTCACCGAGCCCTAAACCGCATACTTGAGCGAGCATGATGGTCAACAGAGAATATGAGGCGATATTAAAGGGTACTCCCAAAAATGTGTCACAGCTTCTTTGGTAGAGCTGGCAAGAAAGCTTGCCGTCCGCTACATAAAACTGAAAAAGGCAGTGGCAAGGAGGAAGTCCTGCTTTCGCCATTTCCTCGATATCCGCAACGTTCCATGCACAGACAATCATCCGTCTCGAGTCAGGACTCTTCCTGAGTTGTTCGATGATAGCCTTGATTTGATTGACATGGGTGCCGTCTGGCTTTGGCCAAGAGATCCACTGATAGCCATATACCGGTCCAAGCTCGCCCCATTTCTTTGCAAACTTTTTGTCTGCTTTGATGTTGGTCACAAACTCCGCGATACCGGTGTTCCACTCTTCGCTGTTGGAAGGGGGGACAACCTTGCTGTGCGCTTGGAGATATGCCTTATATGGCCATTCGTTCCAAATGCTTACGCCGTTATCCACTAGATATTTGATGTTGGTATCTCCCTTAAGAAACCACAAAAGTTCGTGCACGATCATTTTGAAAGGCACCTTTTTTGTAGTCAAAAGAGGAAATCCTTTTGTGAGATCGAACCTCATTTGTACTCCGAAGACACTTTTGGTTCCTGTGCCAGTCCGGTCGGTCTTCGTCGCACCTTTTTTTAAAATGTGCGCCAGTAGATCGAGATATTCCTTGTCAGCGTGTTTATTATGTTCTAGTTTCATACTTTATTGAGTCTAGGAAAACTTTATGCTTCTTGATAATAAAAGGCAAGTAAGGATCAATATTGTCTGGATTATAGCATCACTATTTAGACGTGTGCAGTTGACCGATTCGCTGTTGTAACTTACGCTATAGCCAGATTGTCAGTAAACAACCAACCAAAGGAGCCATATGGTTCTCGGAAAAGCAGACCTCCTACGCCACATCGAGGCGGGAGAAATTATCGTCGATCCGCTGGATAAACGAAACATCAAGGGCGCATCGATTGATGTCAGTCTTGGGCAATATTATTTTCGGATGCAAGCTGCTCTGACGTATCAATCTCGTCGGCATGCATATCGAAATATTTACGCGCCGGATGCGGGACGGTCACTGTGGGGTAAATACCTCAAAGCGGAAACCCTTCGCGAATCGATTCAGAGGATGGAAGTGGAAGAAAAGAGCACACTCGCTTTTTTTGAAGGCATTCATCCGGACGAAAAGGTCATTATGATGCATCCTGACGAAACAATTCTAGCGCATACCCACGAGTTCGTGGGCAGCACTAAACGCTTCGTGGGAGTTATAACCACCCGTTCCACGCCCGGTCGACAGGCTGTCGAAATCAAACCGGTACTCTGGGGAGATCCTGGATTCATCGGGCGATGGACACTTGTCGTCAATAATCCAACACCCTTCATCACGCCCATTGTTGTGGGTCGCCGATTGCCGCAGATTTTCTTTCTCGAGGTCAAGGGCGAGACCGAAGATTATGGGATTGAAGCGGAGGGAGGAAAATACCAAGTCGCCGCTACTCTCGAGGAGCTGAAGCGAAAGTGGAATCCTGACGACATACTTCCTAAGATGCACAAGGACAGAGAAGTCGATCGTGCCAAAGATCTCTTCTTCGTGCATAACGGATTTTAAAGTCACGTTGCAGCTCATCACTGCAACTTTTTAATATCAAATTGTTTTTATTGTCCCACATTGCTACAATGCAGCTACTAAAATACTACGATGATTTGACGTGCGTACAACTGAATTTCATTACTATCTAACTTTTTTCATCATGCACGATAAACATATTAAAAAACTGATTACCGAAGAATCGAGACGTCAAAAAAAGGTCATTAACTTGATCGCCTCAGAAAACTATGTCTCCAAAGATGTTCTCGAAGCACTTGGCTCAATACTCACCAATAAGTACGGGGAAGGATACCCGGGCAAGCGATACTATCGGGGTACAAAAATCGTCGATGAAGTTGAACGCCTGGCGCAAAAGAGAGCGCTTAAACTTTTCGGTTTGAAGGAAAGTGAATGGAGCGTCAACGTCCAACCGCTTTCGGGTTCCCCGGCAAATCTCGCGGTCTATTCGGCACTCGTCCCTCCTGGAGAGAAAATTATGGGTATGGCGCTTGCGCACGGCGGACACCTCACCCATGGTCAAAAAGTTTCTATGACGGGAAAATTTTGGAATTCTGTTTTGTACGGAGTGAACAAAGAGACGGAACTTTTAGACTACGAAGAGGTCAAAAACATGGCGGTAACCGAGAAGCCAAAGATTATTGTTGCCGGGTTTACCGCATACGCGCACATTATAGATTTCAAAAAATTCCGAGAAATTGCTGACGCGGCAGGCGATTCAAAATCGAGCTCGACAAAACCGATTCTGATGGTTGATATGTCTCATTTCGGGGGGCTAGTTGCAGGCAAAGCCTATCCGTCACCTTTTGAATATGCAGACATCGTAACCACCACAACGCATAAAACACTTCGTGGACCACGCTCCGCCATCATCTTTTCGCGCATCGACGAACGGGGGCTTAATAAGAAAATCGATAAGGCGATCATGCCGGGTCTGCAGGGTGGACCGCATTTTAACCAGATTGCCGCAGTAGCAGTGGCACTCAAAGAAGCTTCTACATCAGCGTTTAAGAAATATGCACAGCAAGTAGTGAAGAATGCGAAAGCGCTTTCTGACGAGCTTGAAAAACTTGGCTGGCGCATCGTTGAAGGTGGCACCGAATCACATTTGCTTCGTGTTGATGTGTGGCAAGGTGGAAAGGGTATGAGTGGAAGAGAAGCGGCGGACAAGCTTGAAGCGGCAGGTATCATCGTCAATGAAAACACTATTCCCTTCGACACCCGCGGCCCTCTTGACCCTTCGGGTATCCGGCTCGGTTCCGCGGCTGAAACCACTCGCGGCAAAAAAGAAAAAGATTTTATAAAAATCGCTCGCAAAATTGATGGTGTATTGAGGGATAATTAAACACAGCCCCACTTGGAGGCAAGGCCTCCAAGTGGGGCTGTGGTAGGACATCACCGTGTTACACATAGTCGCTATTGACTTATGATGACAATCTGTGCTATAATTGCGCGTAGGATTGAACATTGAAAAACAAGCATATCAGATGCGAAATTAGCCTTTTAACAGAGGGTTGATTTCGCATCTGATACACACCGATAAGCTCCCATTCGGGATGATACGGTCACTACCGGACGCGAACTAACCAATGAAAGCAACTCCAGAAAGCATCCTCTCGCTTGCCGCGAGAACGGCCACACGAATCGGAACATTCGGACTTGAACAAGGGGCCATTGATGGCCCCATGCAAAATCCGGATCATCCATACTGGCAGGCAATCGAGCAGACGTTGGCAACAAAAGCTCCACCGAACTGGCAGGCAATCGAGCAGACGTTGGCAACAAAAGCTCCACCGATGAGCGAAACTGAAATCGTCATCGCTCAGCTCGAAGATTGGAAAAAGTTTTATAAAAACAACTTCAATCTCGACGCCGACTTTTCAGGGATGGAAATTCCCGGAAAGAAGAAAGGTTTTGATCGTCTCATCGTCGTAGCGCAAGGCCTCACTCTAAATCAAGTCTTCGATGCGTGCCGGAAGCACTTTCCGTGCTATCGATACACCGACGATCTTGATACGGCGGTACCGACGAACGACCGCACCCCCACTGTCGCA
This sequence comes from Minisyncoccota bacterium, assembly GCA_036517115.1. GTDB lineage: Bacteria > Patescibacteriota > Minisyncoccia > Phycocordibacterales > PALSA-1337 > DATDYB01. Next base: position 24,541 of record DATDYB010000008.1, read on the forward strand.
TACGCCATCTGGGTACGTGAACGAGTCGAAGCCGACAAAGAGCACAAAAACCGTTCGGCGGATGATCTTAAAGACGCTGAGGTCACAGGGATCACCTTGTTGGAGCGAATGTTATTCGAACTCAAATATTTCCTGGAAACAGGTAAGCACCTCGACATCGAAAACGTGACGCTCTGCGCAGGTTCGCGCTGCTCCGGTGGCGACGTCCCGTACGCGTGCTGGGACGACGGCGGGTTCTATATCGGCTGGTACTGTGCGATCAGCGCGTTTCCGCTCTTGCGGTGTCGAGAGGTAGTTACCCTCTGATCTTGTTCCTCATTCACTTCCCCTTGCTTTCGAGCGGGGGAATTTTTTTGTATACTTTGTGAGGGTTGTGAAATTGATCTCGCAACGGAGCAGGATAACAATTTACCCGTATTCAGAAACTACGTGTCTTCATCTATACCATGCGTGCCAATGCCAACGAAACACAGAAATTTTTGCAAAAGAATTTCGGTGACACGGAAAGGTTAAGATACACAAGGTTCGCGCAACTCCGATGGCAACGTCCCGAACGCGAACTGGAACGACGGCAAGTTCTATATCAACTGGAACTATGCGAACAACGCGAATCCGAACTTGCGGTGTCGAGAGGAAGTTTCTCGCAAAGAAGTCTATGGAGACTTCTTTTGTGTTAGAGAATTGATCCAGTTGCTCAAATTTTTTGATATTTCGATCAGTTGTTCCGCAAGACGGAGATATGTTTGTTCGTTAATGACCCCCAGTTCCTGCATCGTTCTTATAAGATTTTTTATAATCTCGCATCGTACACGGGCATGTTCGAGATAAGGTATTTTTGTTTCTTTCGAACGGAATGCTGCATCAATAGCGAGTGACAGAAGTGTGAGCGTAGTATCTTCAATGTGAGCGTATATTCCCAGTTTATCCCGCTTCGAAAGACGGCTACTTATGGTATAAATATCTTTATGAAAGAGTCGGATTTTATGAATGACGGCAGGAGTGATGTCGGGGGGGGGTCCGCATGGTAGTGGTTTCCATGATGTAATTTGTCTTAAAAATTTATTTGCGGCGTGGCGTGAATTTAGGAAAGGTAAACGCTCAAAAAGTGATGTTGCGCACTTTGAATTACGGCTTGAAGATAATCTTTTTATGCTTCACCGCACACTGCTTTCGGGTGCGTGGAAACCAGAACCCTATTCTAAATTTCTCATACACGACCCAAAACTTCGTACTATCCACAAAGCGGCAGTTCGAGACAGGGTGCTGTATCAAGCGGTATACAGAGTATTGTATCCTATCTTCGATACAGCATTTGTCCACGATTCATATTCGTCTCGGGATTACAAAGGTGTGCACCGCGGGGTGGAGCGGGTACAAGGATTCATCCGCCGTGCCAGTCGAAATTATACTCAATCCGCCTTCATTTTGAAATGCGATATCAGAAAATTTTTCGATTCGATTGACCACGAAGTATTGCGAGGCATTATATTCAGGAAAATAAAAGACCCTCGTCTGCAATCGCTCGTACGGCAGATTTTGGATTCATTTCAAGTTCAAGTGACCGAAGGAAAAGGATTGCCCTTGGGGAATGTGACCAGTCAGCTTTTTGCGAATATTTATCTCAACGAGCTTGATCAATTTGCGAAGCACGCACTCGAGGCACGCTATTATGCAAGGTATTGCGACGATTTCATTATTGTACACAATTCAAGGGAATATCTCACCGATTGTATCGGCACATTAAACACCTTTTGTCGTGAGCTTCTGCGTCTTGAACTCCATCCTAAAAAGATTTTTATCAGAAAAGTGAAACAAGGAGTTGATTTTCTTGGATACGCGATACTTGAAGGTCGCCTGGTAGTAAGAACGAGCACTAAAAGGCGTATTTTTAGGAAAATTGGTGAGATTGACAGGCTTTGCAACAAAGGTGAAGTGACTGTGGAATATGCGGGAGCATCCTTGCAATCGTACTTGGGAGTTCTGTCTCACGCGAAGTCGCGCAGAATTTATCATCAGATAGGGAATATCTTAAGGAATGACGTATTGTTGTCATGTTTACGAAAATACGCTAAGCTCAACTGAGATTATGACTACCAAAGGAAAATTGATTGTTATCGACGGCACGGATGGCTCCGGCAAGGCGACGCAGACGGAACTTCTAGTGAAGCGGTTTACACAGGCTGGACAGAAAGTCAGAAAGATAGACTTTCCGCAGTACGCACACAACGTGTTCGGAAAGTTACTTCGCGAATGTCTCGATAGCAAACATGGTGACTTCATTGGCACCGATCCAAAGATTGCTTCGACCCTCTACGCCGCCGACCGTTTTGAATCCTCCAAGGAGATCCGGCAGTGGCTTGAGAGCGGGTGCATTGTGGTTACCGACCGCTATGTGAGCGCCAACCAAATCCATCAAGGCGGCAAGATCAAAGATGAGGCGGCGCGCACAGACTTCCTCGAGTGGCTCGATGAAATAGAGTACAAGGTTTTCGGTATACCGCGTCCAGACGCTATCGTTTATCTGCATGTGCCGATCGAGATCAGCCTTGAACTCATCCGAAAGCGCGCGGCGGAAAGCGGCAAAGATGCCGACCAGGCCGAAAGTGACGCCACGCATCTTTTCGACTCGCAGCAGAGCGCCCTCAAAATCATCGGAAAGAGTAACACATGGACTAAGATCGACTGTGCACATGAGGGGCAAATGAAGACGCGAGAAACAATCAGTGAACTGGTTTGGGAAAAATTAAAAAAGGTACTCGGGTAATGTGATACGGCGGGTTTGTATTTTTCAGAGAATGGAGCTGATACTTCAGGAGTGCGCAGTGTAATGCTACAGATCAAAGGGTCTGTGGTTTTTTTCTTGCAATGAGTCATCTTTTTGGATAGTGTAACGAAAACAGTTCTTTAATACTATGAGTACTATCAATGAATCCATTGTCCTTATTGGGGGCGGAGGCGGTGTATACCGCGTTGCCCGATTTCTCAAGCATATCCGGCCGAATATTACGACTATTCAAACCACCTTTGATCATGGTGGACATTCCGGCTACCTTCGAGACTAGCGCGGTATTTTGCCGCCCGGCGACCTGCGTCAAGCAATCCTCGCTTTGTCGGACGACGAGATAGAATCTGATCTACGTGCGCTCCTTAGATATCGGTTTACCCCAAAAGGAAACTCTTCTCTTAATGGCGCTACAGTCGGTAACATTTTGTTGACTGCACTCGTGGAGATCACTGGCAGTTTGCCTATCGCACTCAACACTCTGTGTAGATGGTTTAAAGTCAAAGGTAAAGTCTTACCGGTGAGTCTTGATGATTCAGAATTGTGTGTAACATTAAGCGATGGATCAATGCTTAAAGGTGAAGGAATGATTGACACCCGTTCGATTGACGATCATCGGACCATCCGTTCTGCATCGCTTTCCCCTGGAGCGAATATCTTCATCGATGCATATGAAGCATTGGTTAATGCGGAGAAAATCGTATTCTGCCCAGGCGACTTGTACACCTCCGTTATACCTAACACGTTAGTGGTTGGTTTCCGGGAGGCTATCTCAAAAACAGGCGCTCGTCTCATCTATGTCGTGAACATCATGACGAAAAAAGCCGAAACACACGACTTCACCGCTTCACAATTTGCCAAGACTCTTCTCTCGTATGTCGGGGCAGAAAAGTTTGATGCGGTAGTATGTAATGCGACCCATATCGATCCGATTATTCGCGAACGCTACAAGAAAGAATATTCAGTTCCGGTTCCCATTGATCGAGAGGAGCTTGCCTGCTACACCGAGCAGATAGTCGAGGAGGATCTTGCCGATCAGACAGGGGATATTGTTCGACACAAGGAGAAAATCGCATCAGTCATTGCTCGGCTATGAAACTCGTTATCTTCGATCTTGATGACACGTTGTATGACTGCACTGGACAACTTAATGGATCATTGAAAGGGCTCGAGGCTATCAAGCCATTTCCAGAAACACTCGACGCACTTCGAGCCATTACTTGTAGAAAAGCACTTGTGACGAAAGGAATGCTCAGAGTACAATACGGGAAGATCAGAATCCTTGATATCGCTTCTTTTTTTCCGGACATTTTCGTCTGCAAGGATGCCTTGAGGAAGAAAAAAGCGTTCAAAAAAATTCTTGGCCGGTACAGTTATTTTAACGCATCAGAGATTGTGGTATTCGGCAATCGACGCGACGAGGAGATCCGTTTTGGCAATGAGTTGGGACTAGTGACCATTCTCCTTCGCCACGGCAAGTATAAAGATATGGAGCCCGTTTCCGAATTCGACATTCCTAAATTCGAGATTGACTCCATTACCGAGTTGCCGGACCTGTTGCGGTAAATTACACCCAGTACTCTCGGAAAGTACTGGTTTTTTGTTTCCTCTGAGGTGAAATGTTACACTATGCTCATGCAGAAAATTATTGCCGAACTCATACAGAGCGCTTTGAAAACACTTTCGATTGAAGTGAGTGGAATTTCCATTGAACATCCCGCGGATCTGCATCATGGTGATTATTCCACTAACATTGCTTTGGTTGCTGCCAAGGAGGCTAGCAAAAAACCGCGTGAAGTAGCAGAAGCCGTGGTTGCTGAGCTTAGGAAAAACACTCCCGTAGGCATTGAAAAAATAGAAGTAGCCGGCGCCGGATTTATCAACTTCTACCTTTCAAACAATTTTTTTTACGAAACAGTATGTGGAATTGACGGACAATTTGGAAGGAATAACACGTTAGATCACAAGAAAATATTTTTTGAATACACACAACCGAATCCTTTTAAAGAATTTCATATCGGTCATCTTATGAATAACATGATCGGCGAATCCGTATCGCGGATTTTGGAATGGAATGGTGGAGAGGTGAAACGTGCCACCTACCACGGTGACGTGGGTATGCATGTAGCGAAAGCGATTTGGGGCATGAAGAAGCTTCAGCCCAACTCAATCACGGTGGAGACATTAGGGAAAGCATACGCCGAAGGGAATACTGCCTATGAGGATAATGAAGCGGCAAAACAGGAAATTATCGCTATCAACAAAAAGGTGTACGAAAGCAGTGATAAAGAAATCGGTATGCTGTATGAAAAAGGGAGGACAGCTTCGCTCGAGCATTTTGAAAGCCTCTACAAAAAGCTCGGAAGCTCATTCGACTTTCACTTCTTTGAAAGTGAGTCTGGTGTGCTCGGCAAAAAAATCGTTCTTGAGAATATCGGTAAGGTTTTCGAAAAAAGTGACGGAGCTACTGTGTTTCAAGGAGAAAAATGCGGGCTTCACACAAGAGTGTTTCTAAATTCTGAGGAACAGCCGACTTATGAGGCAAAGGAGATTGGCTTGATAGAAATTAAAAGAAAAAAATATCCGTTTGATGTTTCGATTACCGTCACTGCCAATGAGCAGAAAGCGTTTTTTGAAGTGGTCACCGCGGCGCTCACAGAGCTCTACCCTGAGCTTAAGGGAAAAATTATACACCTTTCGCATGGCATGCTGAAGCTGCCAAGCGGCAAAATGTCTTCTCGTACCGGCACGGTGGTTACCGCAGAGTCTCTTCTCGCTCTCACTGAAGAAAAAGTGAAAGAGGTTATTAAAGGTAGAGAATTCGATACGACGCAGGCTAAAGAGGTTGTGGAGAAAGTTTCTCTTGCAGCTATCAGATATTCCATCCTCCGACAGGCAATCGGCGGTGATATTATTTTTGATCTTAATAAGTCAGTTTCCTTCGAAGGAGACTCAGGGCCGTATCTCCAGTACTCCTATGCTCGGGCCAAGTCCATCCTCCGAAAAGCCCACTTGGAGGTTCTTCTTCCAAGTAGTAAGATTTTGGAGGGGAAACTTCCAAAAGATATTGGTTTGTTAGAAAAATTATTAACTCGTTTTCCTGAAATTGTTGAGCGAGCAGGGAGGGAATATGCACCCCATCATATCGTTACATACCTTACGGAACTAGCGGGAGCATTTAACAGCTACTATGCGAAGAATAAAATTCTTGACGCGGGCGAGGCAACGCCGTATCGCCTTAAGCTAACGGAAGCTTTCAGTGTGGTTATGAAAAACGGTCTCAATCTTCTCGGGATCAATGTACTGGAAAAAATGTGAAAAAATCCAAAATACTTGCTTTATTACGACGAGCGAGGATTTCGTAGACGCATTCCGATGCGGACATGAAATCCGAGTCGATGTCGTATCAAAAGGTAAATAGCTTTTATTGTAATTTTGTGGTAGTTTCTCATCAGAAAGGAAAATATGGAATTACCTCGATCGTGGGGGAAAAAGTTTGATCCTGAATTTCAGAGATTAAGCACCCCTGACTGCCCTTATTGCGGCAAAGCACTCGGTGACATGATTGTTGATTTTAGCGGCAAACCGGATGAGTACCTTTTGGCATTTGCGGTGGGATATAGTACTGAGATACCAAGTGCTCGCGGTTCTATTGGAGGGACTATTTTTGAGTGTCCTCAGTGTTTCCACTTTTGTTGGTTTCATGTCCAAGAACCATGGGCCTTGGCGGTTGCCGAATTTGCTCCCAAGTCACCTTATTTTAAAAGGGTGAGGAATACACTGAAAGGGGAGGAATTGGAGGATGCACTCATGGATATGAATGTAATCACTTAGTAAACATCAGAACGGTCATACCGTTCTTTTTAATTAAATTTGTTTTGCGCAACTATCTTGACTCTGGTTTGACTGTTCGTCGAGACGAGTGTACGCTTCGAGCAGAATGAGAATTACTACATTGGTGTATCTTGTTGGGACAGACTTCATTTGGCTGGGAAAAAAGAAAACCAATCTCGGAGCAGGGAAAGTAAACGGTTTTGGAGGAAAGAAGCGAGTGGGAGAGACGCTCGAGCGAGCCGCCATCCGAGAGGTGTTTGAAGAAGTCGGGGTGGTCATCCATGCGAATGCCCTCGTTAAAACGGGAAGAATTATATTTTCTTGGCCACGACAAAGTTCCAATAATCAAAGTTGTCACATCTTTATCGCAAAGAAGTGGACTGGTGTGCCGAAGGAAACAGAGGAGATGGAACCTTTCCAGGTTCCGCTTGACGCTATTCCATATGGGCGAATGTGGAAGGCCGACAGGATATGGTTTCCAATAATGCTTGAAGGTTCCATTATCAATTCCAGGATTGTGTGGGATTCCGACGCCTTCCCCCGCACATTCGAGCCTTTCAAAGTGTCGGTAGTGGGTAGATGGAAGTGATCGCGCCTCAAAGGCGCTTTTTTTAATAATTGCAATTTTACTGGTAAGTGGTATTCTCATCGCAGACAAAAAGAAAGGATCTATTGTGAATAATGTAGAAAAGCTTCAGAAGATCGCAGGTTTTTATGAGGATGAAGTGCTTCCCATGCTTCAAACTGCGTGGGAAAAAGGTAACAGAAATCTTTGCACAGGCCCACACGGAGAGATAAGGGATTCGTTTGTGGCGAATGAAGAGAGGGTGCATCCAATACGGATTAAAAACAAGATTCCTCGAAAGAAAAGGCTATTGGAGTACGCACTCGAAAGTCTCACGGTGCCGCCGACTAGAAGCCGGTGTATTCACGCATAACACTCAACAAGACAAAATCCGTCATGGTAATGACGGTTTTTTTAATTTCCACAGAGAAATGCTAAGATGATGGGAACATGGCTGAAGAGGTAAAAAAAAGTAATATCGCTTTGCGGGAAGAAGAAATCTTGAAATTCTGGGAAGAGCGGCAGATTTTTGAGAAGAGTCTTTCACAAACTCAAGGCAAAAAGGAGTTCGTGTTCTATGAAGGACCTCCGACAGCAAACGGCAAACCCGGTATTCATCATCTTGTGGCGCGAGCTTTCAAAGATGCGATTCCTCGCTACAAAACGATGCGAGGCTTTCATGTTCGCCGAAAAGGTGGCTGGGATACTCATGGGCTGCCGGTAGAGCTGCAAGTTGAAAAAGAATTAGGCCTGAAGTCAAAAAAAGAGATAGAACAATTTGGTATTGGTGCATTCAATAAAAAATGTAAAGAAAGCGTATGGAAATACGTGGATGAGTGGAAGCGCTTCACCAAGCGAATAGGTTATTGGATTGACCTCGAACATCCGTATGTTACGTACGATCCTAAGTATATTGAATCGCTATGGGCTATTGTGAAAAGAGTGCATGAGCGAGACCTGCTCTATAAAGACTACAAAGTGGTACCGTGGTGCCCGCGATGTGGAACAGGGCTTTCGTCACACGAACTTGCGCAAGGGTACCAGGACGTCAAAGACCTATCTTTGACCGTCAAGTTCAAAGTGAAAAGTGACGATTCCGATCGTCATCCCCGTGGAAACGGGGATCCAGTGGCGGAGAAAAAAGTAAAAAATGAGGGAGAGACATACTTGCTTGCATGGACGACGACACCGTGGACGTTGCCTGGGAATGCTGCTTTGGCTGTGGGTGAAAATGTCGACTACGTGAAAGTTAAAATTTGGGGATTAAGTCCAAAATCAGAACAATTTGAAGGTACAATCCATGAAGGAACAGAACCCGTGAATACAAACCTCACTGTGGAAATTTTAATACTTGCAAAGTCTAGAATTAAGGATGTACTTAAGGATAAAAAATATGAAATTATTTCTGAGTTAAAGGGCGGTAACCTGGTTGGTCTTGAGTACGAGCCCCTCTATCCATTTTTGAAAGACAATGTTTCAGGAGGAGAAAAGGAAAAGCTCAAAGACGCTTTCAAGGTATACGCGGCGGATTTTGTGACGACCACTGATGGAACAGGGATCGTGCATACGGCAGTCATGTACGGTGCAGACGACTTTGAGTTGGGCACGAAAGTCGGACTACCGAAACACCACCTGGTGAATGATGACGGCACCTTCAAACCTGAAGCAGGCTTTCTTGCTGGCAAATTCGTCAAAGACGAGTCAACGGATGTTGAGATCATAAAGGATCTGGCTCTCCGAGGGCTGCTTTTCGATAAAAAGAAATACGAACACTCATATCCTCACTGTTGGCGATGTAAAACACCGCTCATCTATTTCGCTCGTGACTCGTGGTATATCAAAATGTCCGCGCTTCGAAACGAGCTCATCAAAGAGAATGAGAAGATCAGCTGGGAACCGGAGCATGTGAAGCAAGGCCGTTTTGGTGAGTGGCTTAAAGATCTAAAAGACTGGGCGATCTCTCGAGAACGATACTGGGGGACACCTCTTCCAATATGGCAGTGCGGGTCTTGTAAGAAAATTGATGTTATCGGTTCGTACGAGGAGCTTCGTTCGAAGATAAAAAAATCAGGTAACACTTATTTTGTGATGCGTCATGGTGAGGCGGAGAACAACGTGCAAAATATCATAAGCTCTGAAGAGAGTAACGCCCACCATTTGACCGAAAAAGGAAAGAAACAGGTTAAGGAGAGTGTGGCATTACTGAAAAAAGAGAATATTGAGCTTATTCTGGCTTCTCCATTCGTTCGTACGCGGGAAACCGCAGAGATCGTGCGACAGGAGTTAGGGCTCTCCGTCGATGCTCTCGCTATTGAGCAGCGGATCCATGAAGTGAATACTGGCGTGTTCAACTGTAAGCCTGTAGAAGAGTACCATGCCTTTTTCAAGGCAGTCATACGTGATCAATATCATGCTACGCCGTCGGGAGGGGAGAGTCATGTCGATGTTAGAAAAAGGATGGGAGCATTTCTCTATGATGTGGAAAAGAACTATCAGGGCAAAAGAATTCTTTTTGTCACCCACGACTCACCAGCATGGCTTCTGGCTTCGGTGTCGCAGGGTCTTACTGTCGCAGAATCGATCGCAATGCGCGGAGAAGGTAAGTTCTATTCCAATAACGCACAAGTAAGGCAGATCTCCTTCACTCCCTTACCGCATGACGAGGACTACGGACTCGACCCTCACCGGCCATATATTGATGAAGTATCACTTGCATGCGGATGTGGGGGTGTTATGACGCGTGCGAAAGAAGTAATGGACGTCTGGTTCGATTCCGGAGCGATGCCTTTTGCGACACATCATTACCCGTTCGAGCCTCGGAAAGAGTTTGACCCTAAAGGTGGGTTGTTCAAGAAGGTAAAAGGATACCCGGCGGATTTTATCTCCGAGGCGGTGGATCAAACTCGTGGCTGGTTCTACACTCTCCACGCGATCGGCGCGCTCATGGGCGTAGGCAAAGCCTACAATAACGTCATTTGCCTTGGTCACATTCTCGACAAAGAGGGGAAGAAGATGTCTAAATCAGTTGGTAACATTGTCGAACCGTGGGAACAGATCGAAAAGTACGGAGTGGATGCTCTGCGTTTTTGGATGTATAGCGTCAACCAGCCCGGAGATTCAAAAAATTACGATGAGAAGACTGTTGATGAGATCGTCAAAAAAGTATTCAACCCGCTTTTAAATGTTGAGGTTTTTTATTCGATGTATAAAGACTCAGTGCCTCACGGTGAAGTTGATCCGTATACAAGTGTCCATGTTCTCGACCAGTGGATCCTTACTCTCAAAGACGAGCTGGTGCTGGAAATAACGGAAAAACTAGACGCTTTCAATCTCTTTGATCCGACGCGGGCGATCAAGGATTTTATCGCTGACCTTTCACAGTGGTATGTCAGACGGTCGAGAGATCGGTACAAGGGTGATGATAAAAAGGATGCGGCTATGGCGCTTGCAACCACTCGCTTAGTGCTCCTCGATCTGTCAAAACTTATGGCTCCCTTCACGCCATTCTTCGTCGAAGATATGTATAAAAAGGTGGGGGGCACTAAAGAGAGTGTGCATCTTGAAGAATGGCCGGAGAATAAGTTAAAAGTTAAAAGTGAAAAGTTGAAAGTTTTAGAAGAAATGGCCGAAGTAAGGAAAATGGTTTCATTAGGGCTAGAAGCAAGATCAAAGGCTGGTATAAAAGTCCGTCAACCGCTACAGAAGTTAAAAGTTAAGAATGTAAAGTTCAAAGTGATGAACGGGGAATTGATTGCGTTGGTAAAAGACGAAGTAAACGTAAAAGAAGTGGTTTTCGATGAATCGCTCGTCAATGATGTGGAGCTTGATATTACTCTAACTGCCGAACTTAAAGAGGAAGGGTATGTACGTGAGTTGCTTCGTGCGATTCAGGATTTGCGCAAAGAGGCCGCGCTCAACCCAGGTGACAAAATAATACTTTCTGTAAGCACCGATGCCTCAGGAAAAGGATTTCTCGATAAATACCGGACGGAACTACAAAGAGTGGCCGGTGTGGAAAATATAAAGTATGCGGAAGAGAAAGGGAAAGAATTGGTTATCGAGACCTATCGATTTGTTGTACAGATAGTCAAAAATTAACAAAGGACAGAGACAAGTAGGACTTGTCTCTGGGTTATTGAGCGAGTGGAATCACAGGAGGTTTCTTGGTGAACTCCGCAGGATCGGCATTTTCTTCTATACCGCCATCGTCGTACTGTACATCGAACCGTTCGCTTTGACGATGCAGTTTTATTATTTTGCCGGGCCGCCAATGTTCATCGAAGTTTTTCCAAACCTTGTTTCCTTCGAACCATGATTGGAAGAGCATGGAGATCCTTTCGTTGGAGGTTTATGCTGGCTGAATTATATCACATAGGGTGTGGAAAACTAAAGGCGACATGGGTTGTGTTATGGATGTGTTGGGTGTACGCTACTCTGCAGTGTTCTTTTACGTAAGGCTAGCCGCACATTTGAGAGATAATGGCTTTCAAATGTGCGGCTAAACGATATCATTAGTTGCGCAATTCATCCTGTCGGTATTGGACGGGGATGACTACTATCACAATGAGAGATATCGAAAGAGAAAGGAACGGCATGGTTAGACTTGTAATTCTGTGTGTACTGGGCCTAGTGCTCTCTCACACAGTTTCGGCTACTGACCCCGGAAATTCTACACAGATTCCGCTGGCTGCCCTGAGTGAAAGTACCGACGACGCAGTCGTCGTCGAGTCGTACACTATTCGACCGGACACTTGTTTTCCGCAGGCGACGCCTTTCGCCTTCACGGAAAGGAGGGTGACCACCGTTGAGGCAAGCCCTGTGATCTGCTGGAACAGACCTCTAACTGTCAATGTTCATCTGACACGTAAAGAGAAAGGTAATGCCCCCTATGGGGACAAACTTGCCTTTCGGCAGTTAGTCTTGGTTACGGAGAAGTTTCCTTTGTTGTGTTGAACAGGTTTAACCTGTTCAATCGCCCGCGAACGTCAGGTTCGCGGGTTTTATATTGGTTCCTTTTCTTTTATAATGAAGCGAAGAAACGTTCTGGATTCCTTACAGGAACTGTACACCTTTCGCTTTCTTCATAAAGAACGCTCAAGGTCTTGCGAAGCTTCCTGTAGTCGCTTCTCACCGTTTTCACGAGGACGACATCAGAATGTCGCTTTACACTTCCCCTATGTCCTACCATATCTATACAACGCCAGGCTTTATCCTCGAAAGTAGAAATGTAGGGGAGGCAAATAAATTTTTCTCAGTTTTTACTAAAGAGCTGGGACTTATCGGCGTCACGGCGCAGGGCGTACGATTACAGAAATCGAAACTGCGTTCCCATCTCAACGTGTTTTCGGAAGTCGTGGTCTCACTCGTCCGAGGAAAAGAAGTGTGGCGGTTGACGTCGGCCACCGGTATTCGATCATTTAAAGAGATGCAGAACTATTCTCTCGAACTCTCATACCTTTATGCACGCATTCTTTTGCTCCTAAAGCGACTACTAGCTGGGGAAGAAAAAAATGAGACACTATTCATCCTGCTTGGAAAATCGTTTGACTTTGCGCGTGATGCTGGTCTTGAAGGGAGTGAACAACAACGTTTTGAGGAAGTGTTGGTGGTTCGAATTCTCCATAATTTAGGATATATCGGGTCTTCCAAAGAACTCACCCCTTTCACTGAGTCCATATTATGGAGTATGGATATCCTGACCATCATGACAACGGTTCAGAAGAGTGCGAGAGAGGCGATTAACAAAGCCTTTAAGGAGAGTCATTTGTGATATAATTTTCAATATGTCTCAAGAAGAAGAAAAAATTGAGAAATTGAAAAAAGGCCTCTACTCCCGAAATGTTAAGGAGCATTCAGCGGCACACCCTACGCTTCATGATCACAATTTGAATGTTAGTGAGGACTGGAAAGAGTCGTCAGCTGCTCCTCAGGAAACAAAACCACCTTTAGAAACTTATCACGTGCATAGCTCATCATTTTTCAAAAAAGTATTGTGGGGATCGATCGCTTTTTTCACTATTTGTCTCGGATTTGCGCTCTACATTCTATATGGCGGTGGCAACATTGTATCTGCTGACAATGTCGATATTCTCGTGGCTGGTCCAGTCTCAGTGTCCGGCGGTGAGGAGATCGCTCTCGATATAGAAGTGCAAAACAATAATAGTACCGGCCTAAAATTGGCTGACCTAGCTATCCAGTTTCCCCAGGGTACCGCAAGTCCTGTCGACGTGACAGAGGAGCTTAAACGTCACCGAGAACTCCTTGGTGATATCAGTGCCCGCCAGAGTATCACCAAAAAAATTAAGATAGTGATGTTTGGTGAGGAAAACAGTAAAAAGGAAATAAAGATCACGGTAGAATACCGAGTCGAGGGGTCCAATGCTATTTTCTATAAAGAAAAAACATTCGATATTTTGATCTCCTCAGCCCCTGTCTCTATGACGGTTGAATCGTTTAAAGAAGTAAATGCCAATCAAGAAGTCGAACTTACGCTCACCGTCAACTCCAATTCTCCGAAATTGATCCGCAATGTATTGCTTAAAGGAGAATATCCGTTTGGTTTCACCTTTACAGGGAGTGACCCTGCGCCACTCGCACAAAATAACGTCTGGAAAATCGGTGACCTTACTCCAGGATCAAAGAAAGTGGTGAAAGTTCGAGGAAAAATTGGCGGTCAAGACGAAGAAGAGAGAGTATTTCGGTTTAACCTCGGGCTTGCCAGTCCAAAGGACGATAAAAACATAGGAACAGCCCTCATCTCGTCACTACAACCCATTCTAGTCAAAAAACCTTTCTTGGGGGTAACACTCGCAATTGATGGCGATACTTCAAGTAAAGACTACGCAGCACTCCAGGGTAAAAGCATACGAGCCGATATTTCCTGGGTTAACAATCTACCCGTGAATGTCATTGACCAGCAGATTATCGTGAAGCTCGGAGGAGTAGCGCTCGACAAAACCTCAATTTCCACGGACGGAGGATTTTATCGCTCAGTCGATAACACGATTGTGTGGGATAAAACCAACACTCCATCACTCGCACTTTCGCATCCCGGTGAAGGCGCTCGAGTAAGTTTCAGTTTTACCCCTCGTGTACAAAATGTCGGCAATGTCATTAACCCGGACATGACTATTGATGTGAGTGTGAAAGGTAAGCGGGTAGGAGAAAACCAAGTGCCGGAAGAGATAACCTCGGGAGCAGGGCGTAAGGTGCGAGTAGCCTCAACACTTGAGGTAACTCCAAGAATCGTCCGCACCGTTGGTCCATTTGCGAATACTGGGCCGTTTCCTCCAACGGCAGAAAAAGAAAGCGCCTACACCGTTATCTGGACTATTACCAATACCTCAAGTAGTATTAGCGGCGCTACGGTGTCGGCAACGCTTCCTTCTTATGTGAAGTGGCAGGCGAATGTGAGTCCTAGTGCAGAAAAGGTAAGTTACAATCCTGTGGGTGGTGAAGTTGTTTGGAACGTGGGCGATGTTGCTCCTAACACGGGATATAAAACCACTGCTAGGGAAGTAGCATTTCAGATTTCGTTCACTCCTTCCGTGTCGCAAATTGGGGAGAGCCCCGTGCTCTTGAGCGAGTCACTGCTCGAGGGTACCGACCGTTTTGCGGGAGTGGTATTGAAGAGTGTGAAAGGAACCCAGAACACTAGACTTTCGAGCGACCCAGCCTTTAAGACGGGGGAAGATAAGGTAGTGGAGTAGAATACTAATATACTAATCCATGCAAATATACAAATGGCTACAAATGTTAAGATTTTGAGTATTCGTAGCCATTTGTATATTTGCACCCATTCGTAGATTGGTATCTAAAACAATGAAAGAATCAATTCAAGATAACAAAATGGAGAAAATAGTCGCGCTGACCAAGCGGCGAGGCTTCGTATTCCAGGGTTCTGAGATCTACGGCGGTTTGGCGGGCACCTGGGACTACGGTCATTATGGGGTGGCGCTTCGTAATAATATAAAAAATCTCTGGTGGAAGAGGTTTGTTACCGATCGGGAGGATATGTACGGCGTCGATGCCTCTATTTTAATGAATCAGAGTGTGTGGAAAGCGAGCGGCCATGTCGCGACGTTCGCCGATCCACTTATTGACGACCTTACAACAAAAAAGCGCTATCGAGTAGATCATTTACTAGAGGAAATGAATATCGATCCAGAGGGTATGACGATGACCCAAATGGGCGCACTTATAAAAGAAAAAGGTCTGAAGAGTCCGGAAGGCAATCCTCTCGGCGGTGTGCGTCAATTTAATATGATGTTTAAAACGCACGTGGGTGCGACCGAAGATGAAACATCAGTTTCCTATCTCCGGCCTGAAACCGCGGGGGGTATGTTCGTGAACTTTAAAAATATTCGCGATTCGTTCAATCCTAAATTGCCGTTTGGGTTGGCGCAGATTGGCAAGGCGTTCCGCAATGAAATCGCTCCTCGCGACTTCATATTCCGACTCCGCGAACTCGAACAAATGGAAATAGAATACTTTGTCGATCCTCGTGATCCTAAAAAGATAAATGAATTATTTGATATGTGGTTCGAAGAACAAATTTCATTTCTCAAACAACTCGGACTTTCATCCTCTAAAATTCACAAGATCGAAGTGCCTGAATCTGACCGTGCTCACTATTCAAAACGTAGTGTGGACACCGAATTTGACTTTCCGTTTGGCCAAAAAGAACTACTTGGTCTTGCATATCGAACCGATTTTGACCTGAAGGCACATACGACGGCGAGCGGCGTTGACTTATCATATTTTGACGAAGCAACGAAAACACGATTCACTCCACACTGCATCGAGCCAACGTTCGGAGTGGATCGCCTCATGCTCGCGGTGCTATCCGACGCTTACACCGAAGACGAGTTGGGAGGGGAGAAGCGCACCTATCTTAAACTTTCTCCAGCTGTTGCACCTGTCAAGATCGCTGTTTTTCCGCTTCTGAAAAATAAACCTCAACTTGTCGAGAAAGCGAGGGAAATATACCAAACACTTAAAAAAGAGTTCGGTGCGGTTGAATTCGACGACAACGGCAACATTGGCAAACGATATCGAAGACAGGATGAGATCGGTACACCTTTCTGTGTGACGGTGGATTTCGATACAGTTGAAAAGGGTGAAGGAGTGACAATTCGTGACCGAGATAGTGGAAAGCAAGAGAGGGTAAAACTAGAAGAGCTTGTATCGTTTCTAAAAAGTAAGTTACAATTGAGCTAATACGATGGCCAAGAAAAAGAAAACAACAGAGGAGATGATCGAAGATCTTGCTGTGATGGTACAGAGAGGTTTTGCTGAGACTGCGAACAAAGAAGATATTAAGCGGCTTGAGGATCGCCTCGACAGGATCGAATTCAGTGTCAATGGTCATGAGCGAAGAATTGAGACACTGGAAGACAAAGTAAGAATGTTAAGTGTCAAAGTGGGATTTAAATAACAAAAAAGAGCCGAGGCTCTTTTTTTGATTTAAAAAATTGCTTCTGTTACACTGCAAAGAGGGAAGCTTTTGTTTCTATGAATTATCACAAAAAAATTTTAAAAAACGGCATGCGGATTATTACGGTGCCAATGGCCGATAACCCAGCGGTGACTGTTCTCGTTATGGTTGAAGCTGGCTCAAAATATGAAACGGCCGAGATAAGCGGACTTTCGCATTTTCTCGAGCATATGTGCTTTAAAGGCACGAGAACCCGCCCGAAAGCGATTAATATCAGTCGCGAGCTTGATTCGATTGGGGCGCAATACAATGCCTTCACGTCGCAGGAATTCACCGGCTACTATGCCAAGGCCGGGCCGAGACACCTCAATACCATTCTCGATGTGGTGTCTGATATGTACGTAAATCCTCTGTTTGACGAGAAAGAAATCGAAAAAGAAAAAGGGGTGATTGTGGAGGAGATCAACATGTATGAAGATACTCCGCACAAACACGTGCAAGATCTCTTTATGGAACTGTTGTACGGCGATCAGCCAGCGGGGTGGAACATTGCCGGTCGGAAAGAAACGGTTAAGGCAATGAAACGGGAATTTTTTGAGGACTATCGCCGAAAACACTATGTTTCCGGAGCGACCACTGTTGTTATAGCCGGTAAGTTCAATGAAGAAACAATTTATGATGATATTGAAAAAAAGTTTATTGGCATTCATGAAGGAAAAAAACACGACAAAACAAAAGTTATCGAAAAACAGAAAGAACCGAGGATAAAAGTGCAGCATAAAAAGACCGACCAGGCGCATCTCGTTATTGGTGTAAGGAGTTGTGACATCTGGAGCGCTTCCGTGCCAATTTTACGGGTACTTTCAGCAGTACTTGGCGGCGGCATGAGTTCACGGTTGTTCCAAAAACTCCGTGATGAAATGGGAGTGGGGTACTATGTTAACGCAGGCAATGATATCTACACTGACCACGGCTATTTTGAAATTTCTACCGGCGTTGATAAAGAAAGAGTTACAGAAGTGATCAAGGCGATTCTTAACGAATGTCAGAAACTTACTGAAGATGAGGTTCCACCCGACGAGCTTAAAAAGGCCAAGGATTACATCATCGGCACCATGTTCCTAGGCCTCGAGACGTCGGACGCGGTGGCCGAATTCTTCGGCTATCAGGAAATTTTGAAGCGCAGTGTCATCACTCCCTCCGAACTAGCAAAAATAATCAACATGGTGAGTGCGGAGGAGATCAAAGACATGGCTCAACAAATTTTTCAGAATAAAAATCTTAACATGGCGCTCGTGGGAGGGTTCAAAAATAATAAGGAATTTGAACCTATTTTCCATTTCTAAAGCATAAGCTGCATGCTATGATATCCCCATGGATAACGACCATATGCACGTAACAGTACGCTTTAATATCGGAACAATTCTGAAAATCATTCTCTGTGTGATCCTTTTTGTCGTGCTGTATCTCATCCGAGACCTGGTGCTTGTGGTGCTTGCCGCGGTGGTACTCGCTTCCTCTGTTGAGCCTGCCACTAAATGGTTTGAAAAAAGACGCCTTGGCCGCTTGCCTGCGGTCATCATTATCTACATCATTTTAGCGCTCGCTCTCGGCGGCATCTTTTTCTTCCTTCTCCCGCTCGTAGGGAACGAGGCGGTTACCTATCTCAACAATCTGCCAGATAACCTCAACCTCTCTGACTTGTGGAGTCCGATACGGAATTGGGGTGGGGACGGGGTACCGGCTATTCCGCATGATTTGCCCGTGAAAGAGCTGGTGGGTAATTTGCGGTCCATGGTTACAGATACCTCTGGTGGGTTATTCAAAACGGCAAGCGCGATTTTCGGTGGTGCCCTCTCCTTTGTCCTTATTGTGGTGCTTTCCTTCTATCTCGCGGTACAGCATGACGGCGTTGGGAATTTCCTTCGAGTCGTTACTCCCGCTCGACATCAAAAATACGTTATCGACCTATGGAAACGGTCTCAGCTTAAAATCGGCTATTGGATGCAAGGACAACTCCTCTTGGGAGTGCTTATTGGTGTGTTGGTCTATTTGGGGCTTATGATACTTGGGGTCAAACATGCCTTGCTGTTAGCCTTCCTTGCCGCACTTTTTGAGCTCATCCCTATCTTTGGGCCGATTCTCTCCGCCATACCCGCGGTACTCATCGGGTTCGTTGATGGGGGAGTCACTATGGGTTTTCTCGTGGTTGGCCTCTACATCATCATCCAGCAATTCGAGAATCATCTCATTTATCCGCTGGTAGTGAAAAAAATTGTCGGTGTCTCGCCAATCCTCGTCATCCTTTCGCTCGTTATCGGGGCGAAACTCGCCGGTTTCTTAGGTATACTACTCTCTGTACCCATCTCTTCAGTACTTATGGAATATTGGGGAGATATTGAGAAAGGAAAAAGGGCCTCAGAAATTTCGTCTCAATCGTAAATTTATCCACTGTCACGATAGCGGAAGGCAACTAATATGAGTGAAGGAACAACATTCTACATTACTACTCCCATTTTTTATCCCAATGCGAATTTGCATATGGGACATGCATATTCAACGACGTTAAGCGATATTATCGCTAGGTACCAACGTTTGCAAGGGAAAGAAGTGTACTTTCTTACCGGTGCTGATGAAAACGCGGGGACGGTGGTACGCGCTGCAAAAAAGGCAGGACAAGAAACATATATGTATCTTGACCACATCGTGGCGAATTTTAAAGATTTATTTAGTAAGCTTGAGATTTCTTATGACCAGTTCATCCGGACTTCTGACGAAACAGCTCATTGGAGTGGAGCAAAAGAATTATGGAATCGAATTGCAAAAGCGGGAGATTTTGAAAAGCGATCGTATGAAGGGCTTTATTGCGTGGGGCACGAGTCGTTCATTACCGAGAAAGACCTGGTAGACGGCAAGTGTCCCGATCATAACGAGGTGCCGCAATTTTTGAAGGAGGAAAATTATTTTTTTAAACTGTCGAAATATACGGCGAATATAAAAGAAAAAATAGAAAAGGGCGAACTGGAGATCGTTCCTCAAACTCGAAAAAATGAGATTCTCGCTCTGCTCGAAAGGGGACTTGAGGATGTTAGTTTTTCACGGCCGGCGGACAAGGTTTCGGTAGGCATACCCATACCCAACGATCCGACACAAAAAATGTATGTCTGGTGCGACGCTCTTGCTAACTACATAAGTGCTCTGGGTTTTGGCAGTGGAGACCCGACGCTCTATGAAAAATTTTGGCCTGCTGATGTGCATGTCATCGGCAAGGATATTCTTCGTTTTCACGCCGGTATTTGGCTTGGTATGTTGCTCTCCGCAGGGCTACCTTTGCCGAAAAAGATACTGGTCCACAGTTTCATCACCTCTGGGGG